>DASXDG010000404.1:0-9786 GCA_036490795.1 Streptosporangiaceae bacterium | reverse complement strand
TTCAGGCCGCCGACGTCCAGCGGGCGCAGCCCGAGGCTCTCGACGAACGCCGCCAAGTCCGCCTTGGCCTGCCCGTTATCGCCAGCGATGAAGACGTCGAGCGGCCGGCCATTCTCCAGGACATGCCGGAAGATGGTGTTGAAGGCCTTGAATACGCTGGCACTGGCCGGGGCCGCCTTGGCGGCTTCCTCCGCGACCGAGGTGTCCTGGCTGATGGCCAGCCCGTCGGCCGCGGCATTGAAGGGGTTGCTGATGTCGACGACGGCCTTGCCGGCGAGCACGTCTCCGTACTCGGCGACGACCGGAACGACACTGTCGTGCAACACGGCCACGATGACGATGTCCCCGGCTGGGACGGCGCCCCACGCTCCCGTCGTGGCGCCGCCGCCAAGAGCCTTGGCCAGGCTGGCGGCCTTGGACTGATCGCGGCCCATAACCTCGACGGTGCTGCCGCCCGCTACCGCCAGCGTGCCGATGGTGCGGGCCATGTTCCCGGTGCCGATGATGCTGATGCTGCTCATGACTGTGCTCTCTTCCTGGTTCCTGGGAACTTTATGTACACCGATCTGTTCACTTAACCTAGTGGACAGCCCGCCGGAGGGCAAGCTATGTACACCGATCGGTACCGCAATGGGTATGCTGGAGGCATGACGGAGCTGGAGAAGGGCCCCCAGGGCCGGCGCCGCGGCCGGGGCGCGCGCGAGCGCATCCTGTCCGCCTCACGGCAGCTGTTTCGCGATCAGGGCATCAACCGCACCGGCATGGACCAGCTCTGCGCGGTTGCCCAGGTGTCCAAACGCACGGCCTACCAGCACTTCGCCGACAAGGACGAGCTCGTCGCCGAATACCTGCGCCGGTTCGATCCCGGCATCATGGCCGCGGTCTTCGACCGCAGCGACCTCACGCCCCGCGAGCGGCTCCTCGCCGCCTTCGAGGTGCCCGCGTCCGGGACACAGGACATCACGCCCATGTGTCCGTACATCGCGGCGTCCGTCGAACTCCACGACCCCCGGCACCCCGCGTCCCGGTACGCGCGCGACTACAAAATGACCGTCGCCGCGCGGCTCGCCGAAACCGCCCGCGAGGCCGGCGCCGCCAGCCCCGAGCAGCTTGGCGAGCAACTCGCCCTGCTCCTCGACGGCGCCTCGGCCCGCACCCGGGTCCTCAACGCCGAATCCTTCCCGACCGCCGCCGCCATCGCCGCCGTCCTCATCGACAACGCCATCCCCGCGACCGCCCGGGAAGTCGGCTAAATAACGCCTCAGCAGGCCTCGCCACGAACCGCATTAGCGTGCATAATCACGGTTGTTCGTGATTATGAAAGTGATTAGGGCCGAGTACCGCAGTCAGGTACAACGGCAAGCGTGTCACCCCTCGCACAGCTAATCATCGAGGTTTGGAGCGCCATGAGGCATAACCGCGCAGGCCGCCCGGCCCTCATAGCAATAAGCGCCCTTTTCTTCGCCACGCTCTCCGCGGCGTGCGGCTCAGCAGGCAGCACAAGCAGCGGACCGGCGTCGGCGCAGGCAACGGGAACCGGGGGCTCCGCGGCGTCGATGACCAGCATCGTGGTCGGCGCGCTGCCCGTCATCGACACCGCGGGGCTGCAGGTCGCACTCAAGGAGGGATTCTTCACGCAGGCGGGGCTGAATGTCACCGTTAAGTCCGTCGCCCAGAGCACGGTCGCGATCCCTGACCTGCTGCACGGCAGCATCGACGTCATTGGCGGCGGAAATTACGTGTCCTTCTTCGAGGCCGAGGCACACGGGACGTTTCCGGTCGAGATCCTGGCGCCCGCGGTTGACTGCACGCCTGACACCTACGGCGTGGTGGCGATGCCCTCGTCGGGCATCACCAAGCCGGCCGAACTAGCGGGAAAGACGATCGCGGTCAACCTCACGCAGAACGTCCAGACCTTGACCACGAGCGCCGCGCTCACGGCGGACGGAGTGAACGCCTCGTCTGTGCGCTACGTGCAGATTCCCTTCCCTGACATGGGCTCTGCGCTCCAGGCCAACCGGGTGGACGCGATCAGCGCCGTGGAGCCGTTCCTTTCCGCCGCGCTCGCGGCCGGCGGCAAGCTCGTGACCTCCACCTGTACCGGCTCACTGTCCGGTTTCCCGCTGTCCGGCTACCTGACGACCAGGTCCTGGGCGCAGCAGCACGCGGCCGCGGCCAGATCTTTCCAGCAGGCCGTAGAGAAGGGCAACAGCTATGCGAACGCGCACCCGAACGTGGTGAGAAGCCTGCTGCCGACCTACACCAGCATCACCGCGAAGGCGGCGGCGAGCATGCCTCTTGGCACGTATCCCGCCACCCTGACGACGGCCACGCTGCAGCGCATCGCTTCGCTGATGCGCGGGGGCGGGCTCGCCGCCCCCGCGGACGTGGCCTCGATGCTCCTCAGCTGACCCGTCCGCCCGCCCCCGATGAAGCAGACGACCGTGACGGGTGACCGGGCGCGGCGCCTTCCGCCCTGGGCCGTCCCCTGGGTGCGCGGCACGACTGGCGTCGTCGTCTTCCTGCTGCTCGCCGAGGCGGCCGGGCGGCTGGGCATCATCAGCCGTTCCGCGCTGCCGCTCACCTCCTCCGTACTGGCACGGGTGGTGCTGCTCGCGGGAAGCACCAGGTTCCTCGCCGACGTCGGCGCGACGGCGGAGGCATGGGCCGCCGGAATGGGACTCACCGTGGCCGCGGGCGTGCCGCTCGGCGTGCTGCTCGGCAGCCTGCCCGGCGTCCGGGCGGCGACGAAGGCAGTCGTGGAGTTCCTCAGGCCCATCCCGTCGGTCGCGCTGATCTTGCTGGTTAGCCTGTTGCTCGGCCCCGGTCTGCGGATGTCGGTAACGCTGATTGTCTACGGCGCGATCTGGCCGGTGCTGTACAACACGATGGCCGGAATCGACGACGTCGAGCCGCTGGCGAAGGAGACGAACCGTGCGTTCGGCTTCTCCGCGGTCGACACGATCCGCATGGTGTCGCTGCCGAGTGCCGCGCCGTTTATCGCCACTGGTATCCGGCTGGCCTCCGCGGTGGCGATCATCCTCGACATCGCGGTCGGCTATATCACCGGTCCGATCGACGGCCCGGGCATCGGCGCGTACATCGCGCAGGAGAGCACCGGCGCGAGTGACCTCACCGTCATCCTGGCGGCCACGGTCTGGGCAGGCATCCTCGGTCTCACCCTTGACCTGATCTTGCTCGGGACGCAGCGTCGGCTGCTGCGCTGGCACCACGCGCACCTGGGTGAGACGGGATGAACTGGGTGTGGCGCGGCGTCGTGCTCGTCGCGGGGGTCAGCGGCTGGCAGCTGTTGGCGTCGGCTGCGGGCAGCAGCTTCTTTCCGCCGCCGTCGGCGATCGTGGCCACGATGTACCGGCTGTGGTTGTCCGGTCCCGCCGCGCACCTGTTCCTCACGCCCGACGCCACGGGCAATATCCTGCCGAGTCTTGGCCGGGTGCTCACGGGCCTGGCGATCGCGACCGTCATCGCCGTGCCGCTCGGGATCGCCCTCGGCCGCTCCCCCGTCCTCACCGGGTACCTCAACCCCCTGCTCCAGTTCGCCCGGGCGCTGCCCGTCGTCACGATGGCCCCGGTCTTCATCGTGCTGTTCAAGATCGGCACCGATATGGAGATCGCCACGATCGCGTTCGGCACGATCTGGCCGATCCTGCTCAACACGATCGACGGCGCCGCAACGGTCGACCCGCAGCACCTGGAAACCGCGCGTGCCTTCCGGCTGTCGGTATGGCAGCGCCTGGTCTGGGTCATCATCCCCGCCGCGATGCCGAAGGCTTTCGCCGGCTTCCGGCTCAGCCTGTCGCTTTCGCTCATCCTGATGGTGTTCGCCGAACTGGTTGGCAGCAGCAACGGCATCGGCTACGAGATGAGCAACGCGTCGAACTCGTTCGACGTGACATTCCTGTGGTCGACGATCGTGCTGCTTGGCATCCTCGGCTACCTGCTCAACGCGATCCTCAGCGGCGCCGAGCGGTTCATCCTTTCCTGGCACTCCGACAAGGGGCGGGACTGACGTGCTCGAGGTAACGGACCTGACCAAGACCTACGGCCGCGGCGAGGCCGCTCATCTGGCCGTTGACCGGGTGAGCCTGACCGTTGCCAGGGGCGAGCTGGTCAGCATCGTCGGGCCGTCCGGCTGCGGCAAGTCAACCCTGCTGCGCTGCGTCGGCGGGCTGATCAAGCCGACCGCCGGGCGCGTCGCGCTGCTCGGCGAGCCGGTGCTTGAGGTCCCCGACGGGCTCGGCGTGGTCTTTCAGGACTACGGCAGGTCGCTGTACCCGTGGCTGACCGTCAGGGACAACGTGGCGCTGCCGATGCGTCGGACGATGCAGGCCGGCGCCGCGCGCCGCAAGGCGGCCGACGCCGCGCTCGCCGCGGTCGGGCTTGCCGGGGCGAGCGGGATGAGCGGGGTCGGCGACAAGTACCCGCGGCAGCTGTCCGGCGGCATGCAGCAGCGGGTCGCGATTGCCCGCGCGCTTGCCGCCGATCCCGTGCTGCTTCTGATGGACGAGCCGTTCGGCTCGGTGGACGCGCAGACCAGAGAAGACCTGGAGGACCTGGTGCTCCGGGTGCGCCGCGAGCGGGACATCACCATCTTGCTGGTGACCCACGATATCGATGAAAGCGTCTACGTCGGCGACCGGGTGGTCGTGCTCACCCCGGGCCCGGGGCGCGTCCGCGCCGAACTGCCGGTGAGTCTGCCTGAGCCGAGGGACCAGATCACCACCAAGGAGCTCCCGCAGTTCGTTCGGCTGCGCACCGAGGTGTCCCGGCTGGTCCGCAGCAGGGACACGGCCCCGGTGCCACTGGAATCCGGCGTCCGCCCGAACCTGGACCCGTAGGTAAGCCGGGCTGGAAAACCCGTTGGAGTGATGATGGTCGTCCTGATAGGTTCCAGTCGACCGTGACACCGCCCGAGGAGGTGAGACCCGTGAACGCTGTATTGACGTGGGTGCTCCCCCGTGCCGTCACGGCTGGCGATTGACGTAGGTGTCGCCGGGAGCGCCTGGACAACGAGGCAATCCCGAAAGGCAGCACCCATGAACACGAGCCCTTTGCAGTTCACCGCCGAGTTGTCGTCGAACGGCATGCTTGAGCGCGACTTCACCGTCGGCGGCGTCCCCGGAGTCCTGTGGTCGCCCTCCCGCGCCGGACGCGCGCCCCTGATCCTGATGGCCCACGGCGGCGGCAACCACAAGAAGCACCCGGCGATGTCCGGCCGCGCCCAGCGCCTCGTGAGCGCCTGCGGCTTCCACGTCGCCGTCACCGACGCGCCCGGGCACGGCGACCGGCCGCGCACAGCGCACGACGAGGCGGAGATCGCCGAGTTGTTCCGGGCCCGGGCGGCAGGCGAACCGCAGGGGCCGATCGTCGTGCGGTACAACGACCACCTGGCCAGGCTCGCGGTGCCTGAGTACCGGGCGACCCTGGATTCCCTCCAGGAACTCCCGGAGATCGGCACCGACGGACCGGTCGGCTTCTGGGGCATCAACATGGGCACCGCGATCGGCGTGCCGTTCGTGGCGGCCGAACCCCGGATCAGCGCCGCGGTCTTCGGTCAGCACTGGCCCGATGTGCTGGCGGAGAAGGCGAAGCGGATCTCCATTCCGATCGAGTTCGACATGCAGTGGGATGACGAGCACATCTCGCGCGAGGAAGGTCTCGCGCTGTTCGACGCCTTCGCCTCGAAGGAGAAGTCGCTGCACGTGAACTCAGGCACGCACAAGGAGCTGCCCCGGTTCGAGGCCGACAGTGCGGTCCGGTTCTTCGCCCGGCACTTCGGCGGAGCGGTCAACCCGCCGGCCTGACGTGCGCGGCGGGGCGCCCGGCTGGCCCGCCGGGCGCCCCGCCGCGGAACGCGGCTAGCGCCAGCCGTAGCGCTGCCGCAGCCGGCCGGCCACCTGCTCGAACGCCGGGCGCGGCAGCGCCGCCGCTTCGCGGCGCATCCCGCCCGCGTGCACCCGGATCACCCGGTCCAGGTTGACCCAGGACGGCCGCTGCTCGCCGTCCCATCCGCCCGCGCCGACGGACACGAAGTCGCCCTCGCCGTTGTGGTCCTTGCTGGTGAGCTGCACGGCCAGGCAGGTGCCCGCCGGCTCGACGGCCACCACGACCACTGGCCGGTCTTTGCCCCGCCCGTCGTTTTCCTGGAACGGAACCCAGGTCCAGACGACCTCGCCGGGATCAGGGGTCCCGTCGGTTTGCGGCGAGTAGCTCATCCGCACCGGCCCGATGCGATGCGGGTCGACCTCCATGGTCGCGTCCGGCCCGGACCTGCCTGGCAGGGAACGGGCCGTCGGCGCCGACGCCGGCCGCCCTGAGGGCCGTCCTGCCGGTCGCGGGGCTGCCGCGCGCCGGCGGCGACCGCTGGTCACCATGTCGGACACGGACTTGATCAGATCGCCGAGCAACCCCATGTCCCCACACTAAACGCAGCGCTAGGGGACGATGATCATCTTCAGCCCGGCGCGCCGCTCAGCGGCGGCGAAGGCCTGCGCGGCGTCCGCGAGCGGAGTGCGCGACGATACAAGCGGGTCCAGCGCCACGACACCGCGCGCGGCCAGGTCGATGGCGCGCGGGTAGACCTCGTTCATCCGCCGCACCATGGCGATCGTCAGGCCTTTGCGCCGCGCGAGCGAGGCGCGGAACGTGGTCGTGTCCGAGTCCGGGATCCCGCCGAGAACAATCCGGCCGCCTGGCCGCACGGACTCGAGCGCGATACGCACCGCGTCGTCGTTCCCCGCCAGCTCGAACGCGGTGTCCGCCCCGTAGCCGTCGATGTCGTCGCCAGACGGGACTGCCTCGTCCGCGCCCCAGCGGGCGGCCGCCTCGCGGCGGTGTGCCAGCGGCTCTACCGCGAGGACCCGGGCCGCGCCGGCCGCCCGCAGCAACTGGATCAGCAGCAGCCCGATCGGTCCGCACCCGACCACGGCGACGGCGCCGCCGAACGGCACATGCCCGAGATCCAGCGCCCACAGCGCCACGCCAAGCGGTTCGAGCATCGCGCCGCCCGCGTCGGACACTGCGTCCGGCAGCGGGTGGAGCAGATGCGACGGCCACGGCATGAGCTCGCGCATCATCCCGTCGGTGTCGCCGTGTCCGGAGAAGACGATGTTGTAGCACAGGTTCCGGTAGCCGTCACGGCAGGCACGGCAGCGCTCGCACGGGATCGCCGGGTCGATCGCAACCCGCTCGCCGCGCCGCGGGCCCGCCGCGATCTCGCCCGCGCCCTCGTGACCGGGCACCAGGGGCCGGGCAAGCGCGGCGTCGCCGATGGCGCCTTCGGAGTACCAGTGCAGGTCAGAACCGCAGATGCCGACCGTGGTGACCCGCAGCAGGCTCTCGCCGTCCGCTGCCTCAGGCGCCGGCTCGTCACCGACCCGCAGGTCCGCGGTCCCGTAAAGCCGCGCCGTTCGCATGCTTCCCACGGTATCCCCGCGACCGCGCCTGGCGCTTCCCCGCTGGGGGCACGCGGCCGCTCCGGCCAGCCGGAAGAGGACTAGCCGTACGTCAGCCCGCGGAAAGATCGCCCACGACGCGGCTCACGGCCGCCGGCTCCAGCCGGGTCAGCAGCGGCAGCGTGCCGCGGTAGTCCGGTGCCTGGTCCAAGGCGGCGACCAGCAGCTGGCGTAGCTTCGCGCCGGCCGGGTTTCCGGCTGTCCGCACGGGGACCGTCCCGCCCGGCGAATCAGGGCGCTCTCCCGGTAGCTCGAGGGTCCCCGCCGTCGCGGCTAGTGCCGCGGCCAGCGCGGCGTGCGCCCGGCAGCGCAACACGGGTTCGGTGACCGATCGCACGCGACAACCGCCAGGGCGACGGCCTGCCAGTACGGGTCGATCACTGAACTGGCGGCTGTCGGCGCGAGGCTGGCGACGCGCCGGGTCCTGGCGGGGTCGCCGTGGCCGCCCAGAGCCCCGGCGAGCGCGGCCATCGCTCTGGCCTGGTTCGTGGGGTCGGGGATCGACCGGGCAAGCGCCTCGGCACGGACGGGATGGCCGAGCGTTGCCCACACCGCGGGCAACTCCTGCGGCCTGGCGCTGTTGCGCCGGGCGATCTGGTCGCGGGTTACCGCCAGGACCAGCAGGGCGGCCAGGTCCGGTCGTGACGTGCTCGCGATGAACTGCCTGGTGGCCGTGATTTCCGCTAGCGCGGCAGCGTCACCGCCGCTGACCTCAAGCATCCGGTCTAGCCGGTCGCGGTCGGTCACCAGGGCAGTCACCCGCTCGGCGTCGCCTGTCGCGACGACGGCCGGCCAGGCGTCGTCGCCGCTCTAGGCCACGCCCGCCAGCGCGGAAACGAGTGACGCGCGGCGTCGGTGATCACTCCGCTGACGCGGACCCGGGGGGGCGACCGGGAACAGCCGCTCTCGTTCGGAATAACCTGTCATAAAAACTGACTGAGGGACGCTATGCAGCGGCCGGAGGAGGACCCGAATGAGTCGCAAGACGGCAGGGCACAGCACCGGGCAGGAGGCGGCCGGCCTGGCCCAGATCTTGCTGCGCGGCGTCATCGGCGGCACCATGATCGCGCACGGGCTGCGCCATGCCCAGACACTGGACGGGACCGCGGGCTGGTTCGGGTCCATCGGGTTCCGGCAGCCCCGCCTGCAGGCCCAGATGAGCGCGGCGGTCGAGATCGGCGCGGGCGCCGGGCTGGCGGCCGGCGCCGCCACTCCCCTGGCCTCTTCCGCGGTGGTCGGCACGCTGGCGGTCGCCTACCGCTCGGTCCACCAGCCCAACGGGTACTTCATCACCGCCGAAGGCTGGGAGTACGTCGGCTTCATCAGCGCGGCTGCCGTCGCACTCGCCGCGCTGGGCCCGGGACCCATCAGCATCGACCACGTGCTCGGCCTCGATCGCATCGGCAAACCCTGGCAGCGAGCAGCGCTCGCGGCCGGGCTGGGCATCGGCGGCGCGGCGGCGCAACTCGCCGTCTTCTGGCGCCGGCCGCAGAAGCCCCTGCCCGCGGAACCGGATGCCGCACAAACGCCTCCGGCTTAACCGCGGCCGACATCTCAGCGGTTTCACCCGGATAGCGATGCGCCCGGTGCCGTTCGATCGGCTGGCCGTTGCCCTAGAACCGGATCATGTTCGTCGTCGGGTCGTTGACCGCGATATGGATGTGCGCCGTCGTGTGGCGCGCACCATGACCGTACGGCGGGTAGGTGCCGGTGGTGTAGCCGTACCACGACTGGGTGGCCGTGATGCTGATCTTGGTGTACCGGTAGTCACTTCCGGTCAGCAGGATAGTCACCGGGCCGCTGCGGTAACTTCCCATCTTGCCCCAGTCGTACTTGCCTATGCCGTTGACCGTGTCCTTGCCGACCTTGGTCCACGTGATCGCGTACACCTCGCCGTCACCCACCGGGTCGACGCCGAAGAGGCCGGTCATCGGCCCCGCGTCCGCGAGCTTGTAATCTGTCACCCGCTCGTTCTCGTTCCGCTCGACCACGACCGCCTTGGAGGGCGTGCCGGGCGGAACGGTCGCCGCCTGCGACACCCCGGCCCCGATGCCCAGCAGGGCAACGCTGACCGCGACCACGCCTGCGAATCTCCTCACGGCTTACCTCCGTACACAAGCTGAGCTGGACCTTTATCAGGACCGCCACTTAGAGTGAGGAAACTATCACACAGTGAGGACGGAGATCCCCTCTCCGGCATCCGGCACCCGGCACCCGGCGCTTGGATCTCGAACTGGGCTCGTTCAGCTCGCAACCCAACCGCTTGCATCGTTCGCCTGCCGCGTGGCGGGTAGCCGCCCGTGGTGCGGAC
>DASXDG010000403.1:0-11290 GCA_036490795.1 Streptosporangiaceae bacterium | reverse complement strand
CCCCGGTGCCGGCCGACCCGACGATCTACCGGTTCTACGAGGTACTGCAGGTCTACGGCCCCACCATCAAGGAACTCATTCACGAGGAATTCGGTGACGGCATCATGAGCGCGATCAACTTCCGCCTTGATGTCCGGCGCGAACCCGACCCCGGCGGCGACCGCGTCGTTGTCGTCTTGGACGGGAAATTCCTGCCCTACCAGTGGTGATGCGAGTGGCACAGGGAAGCGCGGCAACTCGCGAGGAGGCCGCGGCAGCTGATGAAGCCGCTGCGCGCGGCGGCAGGCTGGGCGTGCTGCAGGGGCCCGCCCGTCGGCCTGCAACTGGTGGGCCGCTACGGGACGGACGGCCGTCTGCTGTCCATTGCGGAGGGCGGTCGCCCGGGTTCTCCTTCCCGCAACCGCTCGTCCACCCAGGACGTTGGGTCACCGAGCCGTCCACCGGCCATCGTTTTGGAATTTAACGTGCGGTGCCATCGCGCGCCAGTGCTCCGGTAAATCAGTGCGCCGGTGAAGCCGGATCAGGGCCCCAAACGGGTGCGTGGCTCATTCAGCTCTCCGCCACAGTGTCCGTCAGTGCGAGCCGGGAAAGCGGCCCGAGCACCGGCTTGGACGGGGGAGGGGCGTACTCGTCGCGCTTGGAGGTGCGCAGGCCGAGTGCAGCGAGCGCCGCCACGGTCTGCACCGCCGCGGCGACCCCGTCCACGACGGGGATGCCGAGCTCGCCGGTCAGTTCCGTCGCCAGACCGGACATCCCGGCGCAGCCGAGCACGAGCACGTCGCAACCGTCGGCGTCTCGCGCGGCCGCGCACGCCTTGGCGACCGAGGCCCGGGCACCGGGGGAGTCCAGGTCAAGCACCGGGATGTCACAGGCGTGCACGCCGGCGCACGCAGCCGCGAAGCCGTACTTCCTGGCCAGGTCCCAGGCCTGCCCGGTCGTCCTTGACAGCGTCGTGACCACGCTGAACGACCGGCCGAGGAAGGTCGCGGTGTGCATTGCCGCCTCGGCAATCCCTACGACAGGCCCGTCGGCTGCCTCCCGCGCGGCGGCGAGCCCGGGATCGCCGAAGCACGCGATCACGTGCCCGTCCGCCCCGGCCAGCTCGCCGGAACGGACGGCGGCGAGCACCCCCGGCACCGCGAGAGCCTCGTCGTAATGCGACTCGATCGACGACGGCCCCATCGGCGAGGTCACCGTTAGCACCGTGCAGCCAGGCCCCGCTGCCTCCCGGGCGATGCGGGCGATGGAGCGGGTCATCGCCCGGGAGGTGTTGGGGTTGATTACCTGGACGAGGGTCATGCCGGTTCCGGCGCAGCTTCGCCGGTGAGCTCGCTGCCGTCGACAGTCACGGCGGCCCCTGTGCCGACCGTGACAGTGCTTCCCGCGCCGCTCATCACGGCCTGCGAGGTGCCGTCCTTGCAGGTGTCCAGGTCCCGGTCCAGGTCCGTGATGAACGGCCTGACCCGCTCCAGGTACCAGAAGGAGGCGAATCCGAGCCCGCACCCGATGAACCAGGAGTAGTCGGAGATCCAGCCGATGGCGAGCGAGGACCATGCGGTCGGGATGAGCGCGGCGAGGACGGCGGGCACGCCGCCGATGATAACCGCCCAGATCGCGTTGGGGTTCCAGCCGTTCCTGAACCAGTACCGCCCGGCGGGCGACTTCGTATAGAGGTCGTCGACCCAGACGCGCTGCTTGGACACCAGGTAGTAGCCGGCGATCAGGATGCCGAACAGCGGCCCGATCAGGGCGCCGAGCAGGTTAAGCGTGTAGTCGATCGCGGTGGCATTGTCGTACCAGTTCCACGGGGTCAGCAGCACCGAGCCGATGGCGGCGATCATGCCGCCCATCCGCCAGGAGATCCTCTGCGGCTTGACGTTCGAGAAGTCGAAGGCCGGCGAGATGAAGTTCGCCACGATGTTGATGCCCACGGTCGCGATGACGAACGTCAGGCCGCCGAGCACGATTGCGAACCCGGTACCGATCTGCTGCACGGTCTGGATCGGGTCGGTGATCAGCTTGCCGTAGACGGGGATCGTCGCCGACGCGGTGAGGACGGTCAGGATGGAGAAGAACAGGTAGTTGATCGGCAGCCCGAACAGGTTGCCGCGCTTGACGGCCTTGAACGACTTGCCGTACCGGGCGAAGTCGCCGAAGTTCAGCATCGGCCCGGCGAAGTACGCGACCACGAGCGCGGTCGAGTTGAGCGTCACGTAGAAGGTGTGCAGCGGGTCCAGGCCCGGTCCGGAGGACAGGTTAAGCGACAGGTGGCTCCAGCCGGCCTTGGTGACGAGGTAGACACACAGGGCGATCATCACCACGTAGACCGCGGGCCCGGCCCAGTCGATGAACTTGCGGATCGCGCCCATGCCGCGCCAGAACACCGCGCCCTGGACCACCCAGAGGATCGCGTAGCTGATGTACCCCAGCTCGGACAGGCCGGCGAACTTGTGCGTCTCAAGCGAGGCCATCGACGGCCAGAACTTGAGGAACACGATGTCAAGGGCCGTGGCCGCCAGGTAGGTCTGCACGCCGTACCATGCGATGGCAATCGAGCCGCGGATGATCGCCGGCACGTTCGCGCCGGTGACGCCGAAGATGTGCCGGTTGATCACCGGATAGGGCACGCCCGCCACCTGCGACGGCTTGGCAACCAGGTTGGCGAAGAACTGGACGATGACGATCCCGGCTATCAGTGCGATCAGCACCTGCCACGACGCGATGCCGAGCGCGAACAGCGAGCCGGCGGTCACGTACCCGCCGACGCTGTGCACATCCGACATCCAGAACGCGAAGATGTTGTACGAGGACCAGGACTGCTTGGACAGCGGCGCCAGGTCAACGTTGGTCAGGGCCGGGTCATAGCCGGGTTTGACGAGAGGCGCACCTGGCGCCTCGTCGGCTACGGACTGCATCATGCTGCATCCTTGGGGAGGGTAGACATCCATAAAGGGGGGTTACCATCCCATTACGTGTTAATCGATGACTTAACAGATGACGCTGCGGTTAATCCCTTGTGACGTGAATCTGCGGAGCGGTGTGAAGTAGTGACTTCCGAAGTTGATCTTGACGCGCTGACGCCCGACTCGCTCGGCGCGCGGCTGCGCGAGCTGCGCACAGGCGCAGGTGTCTCGCTGCGGGCGCTGGCCGCGAAGCTCGGCATCTCCCCGAGCGCCGTCTCGCAGATCGAGCGCGGCGTCATGCGCCCGTCGGTGTCCCGCCTCATTGCCTACGTCGGAGCGATCGGCGTGCCCCTGTCGGCGGTCTTCGAGACCGGCATCGAGAAGGCGGCCGAGGGCTCGGCCGCCAGCAGCGCCGCCAGGTACGAGGTGCAGGCAGGCGGGTCCACGGGTCAGCCCCGGTTCGCGATCCGCCGCTCCTGGGAAGTGGCGCCGATCCTGCTGGGCGGCGGCGTCACCTTCCGCCGCCTGTCGCCGGTGCCGACCTCGGGCGTCGAGTTCTTCGAGTCCACGTACCCGCCAGGCTCCATGTCCAACGCCCACGGTGAGCTGCTGCGCCACGAGGGCTACGAAGTGGGGACGGTTACCGCAGGCGAGCTCACGGTCGACTTCGACGCCGACGTCGTAACGCTCGGTGCCGGCGACTCGATCACCTACCCCTGCTCCCGGCCGCACCTGATCGCGAACAGGTCCGAGTCGGTGACCGCAGTCGCCACCTGGCTGATAGTCAATTCGTAGGACAGTGACTCCGAACGAGACCGCGTCTTCGCGCCCTTTGTTCCACTTATTCGTCAGTTGCCCGTGTACCGCAACTAATTAACCCTCAGCTCCGGCCTCAAACTGCCAGGCGGGGCTGCCTCACTGATTCCGGCCCGTTATCGGGGAGAATCCAGGGGCCAGGTGATGAGAGGCCCCATGCCGTGCTGAGTACAGCCCGACATTCCGGATCTGGTGCAGCCGGACGGGCGGACGATGGGCAAGGTGACGATATGCCGAGGAACGCCGACAGATAGGCACTACGCTGATGCGGTGGTCCCCAAGAACCGGAATTCCAGCAAGCGGAAGACACAACGTCAGGGCCTGAGCGGCAATCCGCAGCGCCGTGCCGAGCAACTGGAGAAGGATCGTCCGGCGCACTCTGCCCGCCAAGGCCAGCAAGCGCCGGATCCGCTGGCCGGGGTGCAGGCCGACTCCTTCAGAGATCTCGCCTACAGGCTGGCCGGCGGTGCCGATGAAGCGCCATGGTGGCGCGATTCCCACGAACGGGTTCTCCAGAGGGCACGCGCGCTCGACTGGCCGTCTCGGCTCTCCGGCATCGAGGACCAGACCTGCGAGCTGGTGGGCGGCCAGTTCTACGACAACCTCCAGGTTCACGATGGGGGACACCACCAGGCCCAGTGGCTGCGTGCGCTCGTCGAGTACGCCGGTGCCGCCCTCCGCAAGGCCGTCACCGGCGGCGGCGATTGGCGGCCGCTCTGGACGCTGCTTTACGGAGTGGTCCTGACCACGCCCGAGCCGGGCGCCGGGGACGAGCAGGAGACCGCCCGGCGCGGGGAGTTCCCCGACATCAAGGACCCCTACGCGACCGCGCTCGCCGAGCTCGAAAAGGCGGAAACCCTTCTTTCTCCTTCCGAACGGTCCGTTGCGACTTCCCTCAGCCTCCCCGTCTCTGGAGTCCTGCCAGTCGGAGTCCCGCTCGTCGCGCGCGACGCGTACGGCAGCCGGTTCCTGGTGGCGGCACCGTTCGGCTACGAGGCGGACCTGCCCGACCACTGGTACGCCTGGGACGTCGATGGGTGCTGGGAGGTTTCCGTCGCCGGGGCGGGCGCGTTCGGATCGGCCGACGAGGCGCTGGCCGAATGGCGCGCCGCGGTTGGCGCCGCCGCCGACTCCGAGCTGTCGCCGGGTGACCCTGGCCTGGTTGCCAAGCTGCTCGGCCCCTGCCTCCAGACCGGGGTGCTCTCGGACATGCTCCACGGGAACGAGCCACGGGAGCTCATCCGCGAGTTGTACCGGATGCGACGCCGGGCCCGCGCCCTTGCCGGAGCGGCACTCGGTGTGGCGGATGGCACGCCCGCCGGCGGGGACACCGGCTGGGACAATGCCGGGGACGTGGACCAGTTCGGCCGGCCGGCCGAGGCACATAAGGCGTTCCGTGCCTGGTACCGCGCGCGGCACCCTGATGCCCCGAAGGGAATCGCCGCCACCGCGGAAACGATTATCGGCGAATGGGGACCTGGCCGCCCACTCGACGAGCGCTCGTTCTATGGCTGCTCCCCGTTCCGGGTCGCGATGACCGCCCACCTTATCGGGAGCGACTACGAGCCCACCTCCGCCAGCCGCGCGATCCGCCTGCTGCCCGAGTGGACCGAGTGGTGCGCACAGCAGTCAGGGCTCCCCGGCAACCTGGCGGCACCATCCATCGCGGCCGCGCGCACCGCAGCCGACGCGCTCGACAAGCAGGGCGCTGAGGAACAGCCCGACCCTGCGGAAACCACGCCGTTCCGCCACCAGGAATGACTTACCCAACGACGAATGCGGGTTCTCGAGCGTCCCCTACCTGGTCTGGGGCAACCTCACCGCAACATAAACCCTTTGAGATTGATCATCCGGCGCGGCGAGGCATCGGACGAGGCGGGATGCTGGTTCAGCTGGCCGAGGGGACAGCAGAACGACCGCCAGCGGACTAGCGTGAGGCGGCTCTGGCGTGTCAGTGGTGCGGCGGCAGATGCCAGAAGCCGTTCGGGATGAAATGGGGCTTTCCATTCCCAGGGGATCTACGCCACAGTATGCGCATGACATCTGTGCGGCAGCCCCGGGTGACCGGACTGGAGACACGGTCCATTGACTATGTGCCGCTGAACGAGCGGCACGGGAAAGTCTGGCACCTCGGCCCGCTGTGGTTCATGTCGAACGCGCAGATTGCCACGCTCGCGGTCGGCTTGATCAGCATCAGCGAGGGCGGCTCCGTCTTCTGGTCGGTGCTCGCCATCGTGGTCGGCACGCTGGTGGGCACCCTGTTCATGGCCTTCCACTCCGCGCAAGGCCCGCGGCTTGGGCTACCGCAGATGATCCAGTCCCGGCCGCAATTCGGTTACGTCGGCGCGCTGTTGGTCTGGCTGTTCGCCTACGTCCAGTACGCAGGATTCAACGTGTTCAACACGATCCTGACCGGCGACGCGATGAGCCGGACCGCGCACGGGAGCGTCAAGCTCTGGGTGGTCATCGCGACGGTCGTCGCCCTCGTGATCGCGCTGGTCGGCTACGACCTGATCCACAAGGCCGAGCAGTGGCTCACGTACCTGATGATCGTCATATTCGGCATCTTCACGATCACCCTGTTCGTGGTCCACTATCCCGCGGGCACCTTCAGCATCGGAACCTTCAAGGCCAGCCCGTTCTTCGGGCAGTTCGGCGTCGTCGCGGGCTACCAGATCAGCTGGGCGATCTACGTCTCCGACTACTCCCGCTACATGCCGCCGGACGTCCCCGTCCGGAAGACGTTCCTGTGGACCTACCTCGGCTCGGCGATCGGTGGCGCCTGGATGATGATCGCCGGGACGATCCTGGCCGCCTGGGCGGGAAGCAAGTTCGACGGCACCGGGATCGCCGAGCTCGACCAAGTCGGCGACCACGTGTTCACCGGGTTCGGCGCGATCGTTCTCATCGTGGCCGCGCTCGGCCTCGTCTCGGTTACGGCGCTCAACATGTACGGCGGATCGCTCACCCTGATCAGCGCGGTCGACTCATTCAAGAAGATCCGCCCGACGCTCGGCGTGCGTGTCGCGACGATCGCGTTCACCGCCGTCCTGTCCCTGATTGGCGCGCTCGCGGCGAGCGCGAACTTCCTAGCCAACTTCAACAACTTCCTGCTGCTGATCTTGTATCTGTTCGTCCCCTGGACGGCGGTGAACCTCGTCGACTACTACATCGTCCGGCGCGGCCACTACGCGATCGCGGAGATCTTCAACCCCGCGGGAATCTATGGCCGCTGGGGCTGGCGCGGGATCGTCTCGTACCTGATCGCCTTCGGCGCCATGGTCCCGTTCTTCGACGTGGGCACCCTCTACGAGGGGCCGGCGGCGAAGGCCCTCGGCAACGCCGACATCTCGTTCTTCGTTGGCCTTCCCATCGCCGCCGCGCTTTACTACCTGTTCAGCAGGTCGCTCGACGTCGAAGCGGAACGGCGCGTGGCCGACGCCGAGGTCGCCGACCTGGAACGCACCGCCTAAGCGCTCCGGGTCGCGATGACGGCCCGCCGTGCGGAACGACCCACCATGTCGTAGACCGCCTCGGCCACCGGAACCTCGTCGGTCCACCCGTCCGGCTCTGGGGTGAGGGCAGTGGTGCTGATGATATGTCAGGTGCCCTTCCGGTGGCGGTAGGCGGTGGCGGCGGCGCGATCGTTGCACTGGTCGCAGCAGTACCGGCGGGTGCGGGCTCGGCTGCGGTCAACGTAGACACAGGTGCACGGCTCAGCTTGGCAGGTGCCGATCCGGACGGTGCCGTGCCGGATCAGGTGCGCCGCGAGAGCGGTGAGCAGGCGGGCGCGGAGTGCGGGCAGCCCTTGCTGTCCGGCGCCCCATTCCCAGCGGGCGCCGCCGTCGTGGAGGGCGAGCCGGGCCGGGATGGCGGCGACTCGGAGCAGCGGGTCCAGGATGCCCACCGCCGCCGCAGCGGACGGTGCCGCGAAGACCGGCCTGATCTCGTCGCGGAGGGCGCGCAGCCCGGCCAGGTCTCCCGGCCGTAGCTGTCCGGCTACGGCATCATCGGCCGCGCCGCGCAGGATGCGCTGGTAGGCGGCAATATCGGTCAGCCGGTCGGGCGGGCTGGCCAGCACCCAGTACGTGTTGACCAGCTCGACTGCAAGGTCGAGGTCGTGGTCAGTGCGGTCCATGCCCGCCTCCGCGTCAGTTCCTTTTCCGCGAATACTACTTGTCCTCTATTTGTCAGTAGCTATTGTATAAACACTACTGACAACATGGAAGTGAGAACGATGGCCAGCCAGCTCCGATTCCCGTCACTGCCCCGGCTGCCCGGCGCGCTCCGGCCGGCTGGGCAGGGTCAGCCTCGCCGGGCACTGGCCCCGTGGACGCTGGCAGCAGCAGTGCTCGCCGGCCAGGCCATGGCCTCCCTCGACGCGGCCATCGTCAATGTGGCTGGCCCGGCTATCCAGCACGACCTGCACCTGTCAGGCGCCGGGCTGCAGCTCGCGATCTACTCCTATCTGCTGATGTTCGCGGTCGCGCTGGTCGCCGGGGCGCGGCTGGGCGGGCGGTACGGGTTCGGCCGGCTGTTCAGCTACGGCACCGCGGTGTTCACAGCCAGCTCGCTGGCCTGCGGGGTGGCGGTGAACCCGGTCATGCTGGTGACTGCCCGTACCATCCAGGGACTGGGTGCCGCGCTCCTTGTCCCGCAGGTGCTATCCCTGCTCCAAGTCACCTTCGACGGCGAGCGACGGCGGCGCGCCATGTCACTGTACGGGCTGGTCCTCGCCGTCGGGGTGGCCGCAGGTCAGGTGCTGGGCGGCATCCTGGTCAGCGCCGACGTGCTCGGCAGCGGATGGCGGCCGGTCTTCCTGGTGAACGTGCCGGTCGGACTCGCGGTCCTTGCCTTCGCCGCCGGACGGCTGCCCGCCGGGCAGCGGGCCGGCCAAGCGCGGCTCGACCTGGCCGGCGCGGCGTGGCTGGCTGTGGCGATCCTGGCGCTGGTCATTCCCTTGACGTTCGGCGCGGACGCGGGCTGGCCGGCCTGGTCCTGGCCCGCCGCGGCCGCGGGAGTCGCGGCACTGGCAGTGTTCGCGCGGCACGAGCGCGCTTTGGCGGCGGCCGGCCGCGAACCGCTGATCGACCCGGCGCTGCTGACCAGGCCTGGTATCCGCAGCGGCCTGGCCAGCATTTTCACCCTGCACGCCAGCTACGGAGGCCTGCTGTTCACCACCGCGGTGTACCTGCAGCAAACCCAGCACGACAGCCCGCTCCGGTCCGGGCTCACCTTCGCCGGCTATGCCGCCGGGTTCGCCACCGCATCCCTCACCTGGACCAGGGTCCCGCCCGCCTGGCAGCCACGGCTCCCGGGAGCCGCGTTCGCCGCGTTCGCCGCAGCGACCGGCCTGCTCGCATGGCTGACCAGCGGCGACGGGTGGCACTGGCAGGCCACCGTCTTGCTCGTCATCGCGGGCGCAGCGCACGGCACCGGTTTCGACGCGATTGTCCACCGCACCGCAGCAGGCGTCCCCGGCTCGCTGACCACCGCGTTCAGCGGCGTGCTCGCCACCATCAGCCAACTCGCCATCATCACCGGAATCGCCATCGCCGGCACCATCTACCTGTCCGCCGCGGACAGCGGCGCACCAGCGCCGATGACCGCGGTCCTGCTCACTGTCACAGCCGCCCTCACCGCCACCGGCGCCGTGGCGCACTTCCCAGCCAGGCGCATCCTGAGATCAGCCCGCCAAAACCAGGCCCGAGGGAGCCAGGACCAGTGACAGGTGATCACCACCAGGCCGACGACCTGGCGGCCACGGCGAGCAAGCGGCGCCCGGATGACGTTCGCGACACTGCCCTGGAGCGACGGCTGCGATGCCGCGACGCCCGGAAAACGCATCCGCCCGGCCGAGGCCGGGCCAGCAACCGTCCTGCCTCGGCAACGAACCGCTCTGGCGGCCACACCAGCTCACAGTCCGTGACATCCAGCATCTCCCCATGCTGCCGGAAGACCAGACTCCCTACAGCTGGTTCTGCTTGTCCTGCGGGTCGCATGCGCGTGCGGTTGTACGCAAGCGGTCGCTCAGATCCTATGGTGGACAGGCCGTGATGCATTCGTGCGACGGAAGGAGCCCGCTATGACGGCGTCGAACCGGGTGCTCGTCCTCGGCGGCGGAGGCCGCGTCGGCACCGCGTGGATGGCCGGGCTGCTGCTCGGGCTGCAGCGCGCGGGGGTAGACCTCGGACGCGCGGACCGGATCATCGGCACCTCGGCAGGCGCCATTGTCGGTGCCGCCCTTGCCGTCGGCCGCGACCTCGGCCGGTTCGCCCGGCCGGCCGGGGCCGAGAGCCCGGCCAGACGCCTGCCCCCGCCGGACCCGGCACGGATGGAAGAGGTGTTCACTACTCTCGCCACGCCCGGCCTGGATCCCGGTGAGGCCAGGCGCCGGGTCGGAAGGATCGCGCTCGCGGACCGCGACGCCAGCGCAGAGGAGACCCAGCTCTCCGGGCGCCGCGCCCTGATCGGCGCTGGTGCCTGGCCGGATCGCTGCCTGGTGATCGTCGCGGTAGACGCTGCCAGCGGCGAGCCGGTGGTGTGGGACCGCGCTTCGGGGGTCCCGCTGGTGCCCGCGGCAACTGCCAGCAGCGCCTTCCCCGGCGCGTCCCCGCCGATCCGGATCGGCGGGCGGTGGTACATCGACGGCGCACTGCGATCCGGGACCAACGCCGACCTCGCGGCGGGAGCCCGGACACTAGTGGTCATCGAGCCCCTGGCGCATCTGTTCCCCAGGGAAACGCTGCAGCGGGAACTGGAGACTGCCGGGGCGGGCACCGTGGTGAAGGTCGCTCCTGATACTGCCTCCCTGCGCGCCTTCGGCCCGGACCTCTACGATCCCGCGTCCTGGAATCCCGCCTACCGGGCGGGGCTCGGGCAGGCCACTGCAGTCGCCGACGAGATCCGCGCCCAGTGGGCGAAAGAAGAAGGAGCACCCTGACCCGGCTGGCGGCCGCAAACGCCACACGCAGTTGACGGTTCTGGTCTACCGTCGCGATATGCCAGGCAGGAAGCGACCGACTCCTGAGGACGCCATGACCGCCCGTCATGCCCTGCTCGACGGACTCGCCGGCGACGCTGACATCTTCGAGGTGCTGAGCGGGCTTGCGCCCCTGCACCCGCGAAACGGGCAGGCGGCGAGGATTTCCAGGCCCATATAGCGGCGGGATTCGGTCCATTCGTCGTTCCGATCGGCCAGTACCGCGTGCCCGGCCGCGGCCGGGAGCTTGTCCTCCAGCAGACCGTTCGATCACCGACAGCGTGTGTTGCGCCATCGTGATGCGGTCGTTTGCGTCCAGGTGCCGGTCAATTCGGCTGCGGCCGGTTGTCAGCGGCGGCCAGCGGGTCGTAGCCCGGCATGGCGAACAGTGCCTGCAAGTACGGACGCCGCACGCCAACGTTGCCGCCGTCGAACAGCGGGTACGCGAGCGCATCCCGCAGCAGATCGGCGAAGGGCTGGGTGTCGGTGTAACTCTCGATGCCGACGAGCCGCATGGCGTCGTAGACGACCTGGACGGCCGCTTCGGAGGAGAAGATCTTGGTAAGCACGGCAATCTCGGTACCTGCCC
>DASXDG010000402.1:0-28322 GCA_036490795.1 Streptosporangiaceae bacterium | reverse complement strand
CGGTCCCCGGCTGAAGAAGGACCGGGAGCGGGCCATCCCGAACAACCTGCTGTTCGTCGCCGTCGGCGCGGGCATCTTGTGGCTCGGCTGGAACGGCTTCAACGGCGGTGACCCGTACTTCGCCGGCGCGGACGCGGGCGCGGCTGTCATCAACACCAACCTCGCCACGGCGGTCGCGATGATGACCTGGATCATCATGGACATGGTGTTCAGCAAGGAGAAGAAGCCCACGTTCCTCGGCGGGCTGAACGGCATGATCTGCGGCCTGGTCGGCATCACGCCCGCGGCCGGTTACGTGAACGGCTTCGGCGCCATCGTCATCGGCCTGGTCTGCCCAGCGGTCGTGTGGGTGGCCTGGTACTACCTGCCCAAGTACGTCTGGCCGTTCAACAAGGTCGATGACGCGCTCGGCGTGGTCTACACGCACGGCATCGCCGGCCTGCTCGGCGGCCTGCTGGTCGGCCTGCTCGCCGACCCGAAGATGATCGAGTACCTCGGCGTCGGCAAGAACCCGTCGATCAGCGGCACGGGCCTGTTCTACGGTCACCCCAAGCAGCTCGCCATCCAGGCGGGTGCCGCGCTTACCATCATCGTCTGGGACGCGGCCGTCACGTTCATCCTGCTCAAGGGCATCGGCCTGTTCATGAAGCTCAGGTTGCCCGACGAGGTGCTGGAGATCGGCGACCTGGCGGTTCACGGCGAGGAGGCGTATCCGTCCGACAACCTGGTCAGTGTGTCGGCGGCGTCCTCCGCCGATGAGAGGACGACCCCTGAGGAAGACAAGGTGCGGGAACCCGCCTCAGAGGTCTGACACCGGGTGGGCCACGCCCCCGCGGGGGTGCGGCCCACCCGGTACGTAACACCGATGTGCGTTATGACCTCCGCGCTATAGGCCCAGTGCGGAAGCGGCGAGCGCGGTGCCCTCCACGCGCGCCGCGATCTTGGCGAACGCGGTGTCGCGTGAGGTGGAGGTGTCGTCGGCGAACGGTGAGAAACCGCAGTCGTCAGTGGTGCCGATGCGGTCGGCCGGCAGCACCCTGGCCGCCGCGATCGTCCGGTCCCTTACCTGCTCAGCGGTCTCGACCTGGGGGTTGACCACGTCGGTGACCCCGATGAAAACGCGTCCGGTGGCCGGGAAGTTCGCGGCCATTACTTCCAGCACTTTCTCCGGATCGCTTTCGCTCGCGAGCTGCACATAGAAATTGCCCACATGCAGACCGAATAGCTTCGGCAGCAATGCCGCGTAATCGATGTCGAGGCTATGCGTTGAATCCTGGTCACCGCCGGGGCAAGTATGCACGCCAATACGTTCCCGCTCAGCGTCAGTGAACCGGTCGAGGACCTGGTTATTAAGCGCTATGAACTGATCGAGTACACCGCCGCTCGGATCCAGCTTGAGCGAGAGCCGGCCTTCTGTGAAGTCCAGCTGGACCACGTGCGCTCCGCCGGCAAGGCAGCCGCGGATATCGGCCTCGGCTGCGGCGGCGAGGTCTTCGAGGAACTGCTGCTGCGAATAGCCGGGCAGGCCGTCAGGCGGATAGAGAAGGCTCAGCGCCGACGGCGCGATCACCGCCTGCTTCACCGGAACCTGCGCGTACCGTCTGGCTTCGCGGAGGAAGTCCTCGGCGTGCTGTGAGTACCGGAATGGTTCCGACGCCAGCACCGGCAGTTGCCGTGTGTGACCGTCGGCGAACGGTATTACCACGCCGCCGGGGGCGAGCGTGTCAAGGCTCGCGATGGGATAGGTGACAAAACTCGGCTTTGTCTGCTCGCCATCGGAAACGACCGGCGAACCGGTCGCCTCCATCAGGCGAATGGTTTCGGCGACAGCGTGGTCTTGCGCGGCGCGAAAGTCGGCGTCGCTCAGTTCGCCGGCCGCGTGAGAACCCATGGCGGATAGCAGTTCGGCGGATCGCGGAATGCTTCCGATGGGCTCGGTAGGAATCGTCATAAGTCGAAGCCTAGGGAACCATCAATGGCCACGGAAGGCCTCTTCTAGCCACCAGGAACCATGGGCGGCGGTCACTTTCGCGTCGATCACGATCGGCCGCGACCGCGGGCCGTCCAGCCACGCGCGCACCGCGGCGAGATCCTCGACCCGGCGTACGGTCACGCCCTCGCAGCCGAACCCGCGCCCGATCGCCGCGATGTCAGCGGGCGGGAACCGCACCGTGCCGAGCGGAGCTCCGTCCGGGCCGAAGTGGTGCACCTCCGCCCCGTACGCCTCGTCGTCGTAGATCACGATCACCATCGGGATGTCGAGCCGGACCAGCGTCTCCAGTTCGCTGACCGCCATCAGCGCGCCGCCGTCGCCGAGCGCTGCCACGGTCAGCCGGTCCGGCCGGGCCAGCGCGGCGCCGATCGCCGACCCGAGTCCGAGCCCGACCGACTGGAATGCCTGGGTGAAGCAGAACCCGGCCTCGTCAGGCACGGACAGGTACATCGACGGGTAACCCATGAAGTTTCCTGAGTCCACCGCCACGGTCCGTTCCGCCGGCAGCATGTCGTCAAGCGCGATGGACAGTGTCCGCGGGTCGATCCTCGCGTCAGTTCCCTGGCCGTCGCTCTCGTCGTCGTAGGGCACGCACCGCCAGTACACCTCGCGGGGAAGATCCTTTTCTCTCATAACTGACGGTGGTTTCCGGTCTACGCTCGCCAGTTCGTCCGCGACCGCCTGGGCGGTCAGCGCGACGTCGCCGAGCAGTCCGAGCTGTGCGTGCCCGTGCAGCCCGAACGCGGCGGGATCGTCGTCCACCTGGATGACCCTCGCGTGCGGGCCGATCAGCGTGCTGTGCCGTGTGGTCCACATGTTCAGCGCGCAGCCCCAGGCGACGATCAGGTCCGCGCCGCCGATCAGCTCGGCGGCCAGCGGCGAGGCGAACCCGCCGCTCACATCCAGGCTCCACGGATTGCCGGCGAACAGGCCCTTCGCCGCCGCGGAGGTGGCGAGCAGTGCCCCGCACGCGTCCGCCAGTGTTTCCAGCGCGAGGGGTCGCTCGGCCGGGTCGCCCTGGCGCCCGGAGCCCGTGCCCACGGCGCGGGCGCCGCGGCCCGCGATAAAGACCGGCCGGCGCGCGGCTTGCAGCGACGCGACCAGCGCGTGCACCGCTTCGCGCGATGGAGCCGCCGCGTATGTGGCCGGGGCCCGCGGCGGCTCGGTCCATTCGCACGTGGCTGCCTGGACATCGAGCGGCAGGGAGAAGATGACCGTGTGCCGGTCCAGTGCGGTGCGGTAGGCGCGGGCGGCGTCCGCGATCGCGGTGGCGGGGGAGCGCAGCCGCTCGTGCACGGCGCCGACCGAGGCGGCCAGGCCGGCCACGTCCAGGTAGAAGTTGGACCGGCGTTCGGTCGCCTCGGCGACCAGCACGAGCAGCGGGGTGCGGCTCTTGGCCGCCTCGGTGATGCCGGTCATCGCGTTGGTCAGCCCCGGACCCTGATGCAGGCTGAGCAGGCCGACCCGTCCGGTGGTGCGGGCCCAGCCGTCCGCCATCATCGCCGCGCCGCCCTCGTGCCGGGCGGCCACGAACCGGGCCCCGCCAGCGATCAGCCCGTTCGTCACGTGGAAGTTTCCGCTGCCGACCAGGCCGAACGCCAGCAGCGGCGGCGCCGCCTGGTCGACACTGAGCTGTCCGGATGGGGCTCGCCTGGCGGCGTCGCTGGCGAGTCCGGCGATCACCCGGCCGACGGTGTCCGCGACGTTCACCGGGACTACCGCTCGACGAGAGCGAGTGCCCGGCACGGGGAGCCGGAGCCGCGCAGGATGGGCAGCGGACCGGTGACCACGAGCGCGCCCTGCGGCGGCAGCCGGTCCAGGTTCCGCAGCTGGGTGAGGCCGTACTTGCCGGCGCCGAGCAGCGAGGAGTGGCAGGGGAACGGCGGGTCGAACGAGTGCGCGGCACCGGCGTCGGTTCCGACTGTCTCGGTGCCCAGGCCCATGATCGGGGCCTGGTTGGCCAGCCAGGTCGCACAGGCCACGCTGATGCCCGGTGTGTGCGGACCGGTCTCGTTCGCGTTGAGGAATTCGGCCTGGTCGTTGGCGTGCGCGTCCCAGCCGGTTCGGTACAGCAGCCACCCGCCCTCGGGCAGCGGCCCGTTCGCCTCTTCCCAGGCCTTGACGTGGTCGATCTCCAGCAGGAAGTCCGGGTCCGCCGCGGCCTCGGCGCTGAAGTCGAGCACCGCGGCCGGCGCGATCAGCTTGCTGACCGGCACCTGGGAGATGTCCTCGCCGTCGCGGCCGGTCGCCCAGTGAACGGGGGCGTCGAAGTGCGTGCCGGTGTGCTCACCGGTAGTTATGTCGTTCCAGTACCAGGCCGGCCCGCGCTCGTCATAGTGGCTGACTTCGGACAGCGAGAACCTGACCGTGTTGGCGAACGGCGGGGGAAGCTGGATGATCGGAGTGTCGTCGGACAGCGGCGCGGTCAGGTCGATCACCTCGACCGACGCGTCGCGAATGGCTTCAGTGAGAGTGCTCAATATGGACATAGTCGCTACCTTTCCCGAAGAGTTCGCTGCCCGCCAGTGCCGGGTACGCTGATTCGCGGGGTGAGCCATGACGAAACCGGTTGTGACTGCGACGACCCTGGTCACCGACGATGCGGTTCCGATCGACGCCGCGCACCTGCCGGGAGCCGGGGACCTCGCGATCGTCGTCGCGCACGGCTTCACGCTGAACTGGCGCCGCCCCAATGTGTGGCGGATCGCCAACCGGCTGAATAGGTATGGCACTGGCGTGATCGTGTTCGACTTCCGCGGGCACGGCCGTTCCGGCGGGCTGTCCACGATGGGCGACCACGAGATCAAAGACGTGGACGTGGCGGTGGCGTGGGCCCGCCAGCTCGGCTACAAGCGGGTCGCCGCCCTGGGGTTCTCCATGGGCGCCTCGGTCGTGCTGCGGCACGCCGGCCTGGTCGGCGGCGTCGACGCGGTGGTGTCGGTGAGCGGCCCCGGCCGCTGGTACTACCGGGGCACCGAGCGGATGCGCCGGGTTCATCTCGCGGTCGAGCACCGCCTGGGCCGGCTTGTCACCCGGCAGTGGCTGAAGACCAGGGTGAGCCCGCGCGGCTGGAACCCGGTGCCGGTCCCGCCGGCCGCCGCCGCGGCCAAGATCTCGGTGCCGCTGCTGATCGTGCACGGGGACAACGACCTGTACTTCCCGCCCGAGCACGCCCGCCAGCTGTACCAGGCGGCTCGCGAGCCCAAGGAGCTGTGGATGCTGCCCGGCATGGGCCACGCCGAGTCCGCGACCAGCGACGAACTGGTGGACCGCATCGCCGGCTGGATCGACCAGGCGTCCGCCGCCCAAGCCGCCGCCTAGCCCGCCCACCCGCCGCCTCCTCCCGCCCCGCACCCGCACCTCCTCCCGCCCCCGCCCCGCCCCCACCCGCCGCATCCGCCCACCAGTAACGCTACAGCTGTTTTGGTAGGGTACGACGGTTTTCGTGGTCGAAATGCACCGATATGTCCGCCCGGAGATACCAAAACAAGTGTTGCCTTACAGGTGACCTTACGGGTGCGGGGCGCGTTTGGCCGCGGGGCTGCCGGCCGGGTAGAAGACGCCGAGCACCTGGAGGGTCTGCTCGCCGGTGTTCTCCAGGCAGTGCGGCTGGTGCGGCGGCAGGTAGACGGAGGTGCCCGGGCCGATCTCGGTGTCGCCGCCGGCCAGGTGCACGACGCCGTGCCCGGCCAGGACGTGCACCACCTCGTCGTAGGTGTGCATGTGCTCGGGCGCGCGGCCGGGCGGGATCAGGCCGACGAACTGCGTGATGGTCAGCCCCTCGCTGAGCAGCACGCGGAACTCCCGGTCCCCGGTCCGCTGCGGCTCGCAGTCGGCCAGTGAGACCACCCGCGGCGCCGGCTCGGCGGCCGGCCCGCCCTGGCGCACGGTGACGGCCAGGAGCTCGAGCCCGCCGCTGGGCAGGCCGCCGTCCGGCGCGTGGCTGGCCAGGGAGTACGGCGTATCGCGGTTCAGCCAGACCGCGGTTCCCGCCGTCAGTTCGATGGTGCCGTGCCCGGGGACGTCGAGCCGGCCCGCGCCGCTGAGCACGTACCAGGCCTCGCCCTGTCCGCCTGCCGTTCCGTCGAGGCGGGCACCGTCGTCCACGCTCAGCCGGCGCTGGTGCAGCCCGTCGCAGCCATGGGAGTCGTCGAGCATGTTCGCGGCGGAGACGCCGGGCGCGATGGTTTCCGGCGGGACCGGCGTGCGGACTACCGGCGGCTTCGCCGGGGCTGGGTGAGCCAGGCGGGTGCCGCCCGCGCCCGCCTCGGCCGCGCCCGCCTCGGCCGCGAGCGCGGCCAGCGCCGCGTTGAGCGCGTCCACCTCCGCCAGCGTGTTGTAGTGGCATAGGCCGACCCGCACCGCCTGGCCCCAGTCCATCCGCTCGTACAGGCCGAGCGAGTAGTAGTCCGTGCCGCTCCAGACGCCCATATCCTGCTCGGAGAGCCGCAGCGCCACCTCGGCGGCCGCAACGCCGGGCAGGTTGAGCAAGAAGATCGGGATCCGGTCCTCCAGGCCCGGCACGCCGTACAGCACCGTTCCCTCGGGCAGGCCGGCCAGGAAACGCTCGGACAGCGTCCGCTCCCAGTCCGCGATCGCGGACATGCCGCCGATCGAGTCCAGGTAGCGGAACGTCGCGATCAGGCCGCCGAGCGTCTCACTCGGCATCGAGCCGGTCTGGAACCGGGCGCCCGCCGGGCTGTCCGCGGCGGGACGGGCCTTGTACGGGGTCCAGGACCGGAGCACTTCACGGCGTCCGTAGCCGATGCCCAGATGCGGTCCGCAGAATTTGTACGCGGAGAACAGCACGATATCGACGCCGGTACCCGGCAGGTCCATCGGCAGATGCGCGGCGTACTGGACCGCGTCTGCCCACGCGATCGCGCCCGCCTCGTGCGCCAGGTCCGCGATCAGCCGGGCGTCGGTGATCGTGCCGAGGGAGTTGGCGGCCCAGGGGAACGCCACGATCCGGGTCCGGTCCGACAGCTTGGCGCGCAGGTCGTCGATGTCCAGCCGGCTGTCCGGCAGCACGTCGACGTGCCGCACCACCAGGTCGTTGTCCCTGGCGGCGTGCAGCCACGGCGCGACGTTCGCATCGTGATCGAGCCTGGTGACCAGGATCTCGTCGCCGGGCGACAGGTCACGGCAGGCCGTGCGGGACAGCGTGAAGTTCAGCGAGGTCATGTTCGCGCCGAAGACGATCTCGTCCGGATGACAGCCGCCGAACCGCGCCGCCAGGTCCCTGGCCTCCGCGATCACGGCCTCGATCGCCTTGCTCACCGGGTAGTTCGCGCCGATGTTGCCGCTCGCCGTCCGCATCGTCGCGGCGATCGCCGCGCCGACCTCGTCAGGGACCTGAGTACCTCCTGGCGCGTCGAAGAAGGCGAACGACCCGTCGAGGGCGCTGAACCTGGCGCGGACCGCGTCCACGTCGAACACGGCGTCCACGTCGAACACGGCGTCCACGTCAAACGAGGTTTCCCGCATCGCGAAGGCCCCTTCAAGGAAACTAAACGATTATAGTGAGAGTGAAACATTCGCCCGTGCGTCACGTCAACGGGGCGCCGGGTCAGGCTGTGCCAGGATGTGGGCGTGACCACCGACGACATAACCGCTGCTCCGCTTGGCCAGCGGATCCGTGAGCTGCGCGGGGTCCGCGGCCTCACGCTGACCGCGCTCGCCGACGAGGCGGGCCTGTCCACCGGCTTGATCAGCCAGGTCGAGCGCGGCCTGTCTGACCCGAGCCTGGAGACGTTGCGGCGGGTCGCCAAGGTGCTCGACGTGCCGATCTTCAGCCTGTTCCAGCAGGACGGCGGGCCCGCGGTTCAGGTGGTACGCAAGGACCGCCGGATGCAAGTGCGGTCGCCGGACCACGACATCGTGTACAGCAGGATCTCGCCGGGCCGTGGCCGGCTCGAGATGATGCACGGCCACCTCGGCCCGGGCAGCGCGTCGGCCGCCGAACCGTGGGCCCACCCGTCCGAGGAGTGCGTGCTCGTGCTGTCCGGCGCGATGATCGTCGAGGTGGCGGGCGCTGAGTACGAGCTGGGCGAAGGAGACAGCTGCTACCTGGATTCCAGTCTTCCGCACCGTTACCGCAACCCCCATGCGATTCCGGCCGAGTTCATCGTGAGTGTCACCCCGCCCAGCTACTGACCCGGCTCGTTCGCCGGCAGGTCCGGCCCGTCCCGGTCGATGAGTTCGCCGCCCTTGACCAGGCGATAGCCGGTGACGCCCCGTGCTCGCCAGGCAGAGAGCTACCAGCTGGTCGGCACCGGCATGCCTTCGCTGTAGCCGGAGGCGCTCTGCACGCCGACGACCGCGCGCTCGGCGAATTCGGGCAGCGAGTGGGCTCCGGCGTAGGTGCACGACGAGCGCAGGCCCGCGACGATCATGTCGATCAGGTCCTCCACGCCTGGCCTGGCCGGGTCCAGGTACATCCGGGCCGAGGAAATGCCCTCCTCGAACAGTTCCTTGCGCGCGCGCTCGAACGCCGAGTCCGACGCGGACCGCAGCCGCACCGCGCGCGCCGACGCCATGCCGAAGCTCTCCTTGTACAGCCGCCCGTCCGGCGACCGGAACGTGTCGCCGGGCGACTCGTACGTACCGGCGAACCAGGATCCGATCATCACCGACGACGCGCCGGCCGCCAGCGCGAGCGCCACGTCCCTCGGGTGCCGCACTCCGCCGTCCGCCCACACGCAGGCACCGAGGTTGCGCGCCTCGGCGGAACATTCCAGCACCGCGGAGAACTGCGGCCGGCCGACGCCGGTCATCATCCGGGTGGTGCACATGGCGCCGGGCCCGACGCCCACCTTGATCACGTCGGCGCCGGCCTCGACCAGGTCGGCGACGCCGCCCGCGGTGACGACGTTGCCGGCCACGACCGGCACCGACGGGGTCTGTGCCGATGGGAGCACGCCGCGCACCGCGCGCAACGCGCAGATCATTTTCTCCTGGTGCCCGTGCGCGGTGTCCACGACGAGCATGTCCGCGCCGGCGTCGAGCAGCAGTTTGGCCTTGGCGGCCACGTCGCCGTTGACGCCGATCGCGACGCCGACACGCAGCCGGCCGGACGCGTCGACGGCGGGTGAGTACAGCGTGGAGCGCAGCGCGCCGGTCCGGGTCATCACGCCGACGCAGCGCCCGTCTGCGTCCACGACCGGCGCGAGCCGGTGGCGCCCCTCGTGCAGCACGTCGAACGCGCTGCCCGGCGGCGTGCCGGCGGGCAGCGTGACCGGGTCCGCGGTCATCACCTGGTTCAGCTGGGTGAACCGGTCCACTCCCTGGCAGTCCGCCTCGGTGACCACGCCCACCGGGAGGCCGGCCGCGTCGGTCACCACGATCGCGCCGTACCCGCGCTTGGGCAGCAGGCTCAGCGCGTCGCCGACGGTGTCGGCGGGCCCGAGCGTCAGCGCGGTCTCCGCGACCAGGTCCCGGGATTTCACCCAGGCGATGACGTCGGCGACCACGTCCGCGGGGATGTCCTGCGGGATGATCGCGACACCGCCGCGCCGCGCGACCGTCTCCGCCATCCGCCTTCCGGAGACGGCGGTCATGTTCGCGGTCACGATCGGTATCGTCGCCCCGCTGCCGTCGGAGGTGGACAAGTCGACATCCAGCCGGGAGCCTATCGAGGACAGGCTCGGCACCATGAAGATGTCGCTGTAGGTCAGGTCGTGGTCGGGAACGCTCCCGTTAAGAAATCGCACGTTATCGATTGTTCCCTGTCAGCGCGGGTGCTATAGCCTCCGGGGCGTGACGCCTCGGACCCTGAAGCTCGGTACCCGCGAGTGGAACCACGGTGAGTTCTGCCTTATGGCTGTTATCAACCGGACTCCCGATTCCTTCTTTGAAAAGGACCCGGGCTTCGCGAGCGCCCTGGATTCCGTCGGCAGGGCGGTCGCGGATGGCGCGGAGATCGTGGACATCGGCGGGGTGAAGGCGGGTCCAGGGGACGAGGTGTCGCCGGCCGAGGAGATCGACCGGGTGGCCGGCCTGGTCGCGGCGGTGCATGCCGAGCATCCCGACGTGGTGATCAGCGTCGACACCTGGCGCGCCGAGGTGGGCGAGGTGGTCGCCCAGGCCGGCGCGGGGCTGCTCAACGACGCCTGGGGTGGCGTCGACCCGGCCTTGGCCGGCGTCGCGGCCAGGCACCGGATCGGGCTGGTCTGTGCGCACGCGGGCGGCCTCCCGCCGCGCACTCGCCCGCACCGGCCGAGCTACACCGACATCATGGCCGAGATCGTGGACTATACGAGCGGTTGTGCGGCGCGGGCGGTGGCGGCGGGCGTCAGCGAGGCGTCGATCCTGGTGGATCCCGCGCACGACTTCGGTAAGAACACCTGGCAGTCGCTCGAAGTCACCAGGCGGCTCGCAGAGATGACCGCGACCGGCTGGCCGGTGCTGGTGGCCGTCTCGCACAAGGACTTCATCGGCGAGTCCCTCGGCCTGCCGGTGCGGGAGCGGGGCGAGGGAACGATCGCGGTGCTCGCGGTGTGCGCGTGGCTGGGCGCGCGGGTGTTCCGGGTGCACGATGTCCGGGCGGCTCGCGCGGCGCTGGACGCGGTCGCCGGGCTGCTTGACTGACCCAGCTGGCCGGTCAGGGGCTGACCCAGTTGGTCCGGTAGCTTGCCCAGTCCTGCGGCGTCATGGTGAAGTCCACGTAGAGCGCGACACCGATGGGGCGGTCCGGCGGGTCCGGGCTGATCGCCAGGCGGACGCCGCGGATGCCGGAGGCGACGCTCTCCGCGCCGCTGATCGGCCAGATGTCGTTCGTGCGGTAGCCGGGAACGCCGACCAGCAGCGTCACGTCCGGCGGCACCGCGGCGAGCGCGACCTCGGTCTCGCGGTGCACGTAGCCGGAGTACACGCCGCTGGTGGGGGACACCGAGACGTCGTAGCTCATGATCGCGACCTGATCGACCCGGTCCGCCACCGTGCGCAGGTAGGCGCTCGTCCACCACTGCCCCGGGGAGATCACCCGCAGCCCGCCGGCCAGTTCCACCGGCGGGGCGGATACCGAGAGCTGCTTGCCGTCCTGCCTGGTGAGCTGGTGGATCTGCCCGAGCAGCGTGAGGTAGCCGGGGTCGCCGGTGCCGACCGGTTCCAGGTCCAGGTGCACGCCGTCGAAGCCGTAGCCGAGCACCTGCCGGGCGCTCTGCGCGATCCGGTCCCTGGTGGCCGCGCTCTCCAGGTCCAGGCCGCCGCTGCCCACGATGTCGCCGAGCCAGGCTTCCACGACGACATGGGGGAGTGCCTGATGCAGGGCGGCGGTAAGCCAGCGGGCCCTCGGGTCCAGGCCGGCGTTCAGCGAGCCGTTGGCGGACAGCGGACCCGCGTGCACGAATAGGTACCGGATCCCGCTGGTCTTCAGCCGCGTGACGAGCCCGCTGAGGGCGGCCGGCCCGGCCTTGCCATTCACCCAGGAGTGCCCCATCCACAGCGCGTCATCGTTCATCGTGTGCGCACGCGCGGAGACCGGACCCGAATTCTCGATCTGCAGGGCGACGGCCGTTGTCGCGACCCCTACCAGGAATACGGCGAACAGCGTGCAGAAGGCGATGCTGGCCCTGCGCAACCACCGTCGCATCCGCACACTTTAGCGGCGGAATCAGGAAATGGGGGCGAAGGCGGCGTACATGATGTCGGCGATGCGGTCGGCCATCTCGTCTTCGGGAAGCCGGACCTCGGCGCTGATCAGGTAGTTCACCCGTTCCAGCATCATCAGGCAGGCGACCGCGGTCAGTTCGACATGCTCCTGCTGCTGGCCGGCCGCCTTGCTGGCAGCGGTCATGCCGGTGGTCATCGCCTCCGCGATCGAGAAGAACAACCGCAGGCCATCGCCGAATACCTCTTCCGGCACCAGGTCCGCCTGGCTCAGGATGCGGATCACGGTGGCGTGCGCCGCGTAGGCCTTGAAGAACTTCCGCACCCACTGGCGCAAGATCAAGCGGCCGGTCTCGTCCCTGGTCACGATCGGGAAATCGCCCGCCACGATCTCCATGTCGTGCAGTGCGTCCCGGAGCAGCGCCTTGAACAGGTCTTCCTTGTTGGAGAAGTACAGGTAGAAGGTGCCGTGCGAGATGCCGGCCCGCTGTACCACGTCGTCGACGCGCACGCCGTGGAAGCCCCGGGTCTCGAACTCGATCATGCCGGCCTCAAGCAGCCGGCGCACGGTTTCCCGGCCCTGCGCGCGCAGTTCACGGTCCTGGGCGGGCGCGCCGCCGCCCAGCGAAGGTCGTGACGGTTTCCGGGGTGCTTCCTTACGCGGCGTATCCTTGCCGGACGACCGCGGTGGCCCAGCTGATCCCGCTACCCCGCGTGCCTCCGTGCTCATAAACAAAGAGCGTAGCCGTAGCGGCCGCGGCCGACGTGCATTCGGGTGCCGCGCCGCACAAAGTGGCACGTTGGAGTACGCTTCGAGCGGTGAGCAGACGGGTGGGCATAACTGCGCTAACCGCCGCCGCCGCCCTGCTCTACGCGCTGCAGGCACTGCTCGACTACCGGCGCTTCCTCACCTCGACATTCGATCTGGTGATCTTCGACCAGGGTGCCAGAGGGTACGCGCACTTTCACGCACCGACGTCGATCGCCCGGGGGATCGCCGACGGGGAGGGCGCCCACTTCTCGCTGCTGGCCGATCACTGGTCGCCCATCCTCGCGCTGCTCGCGCCGCTGTACTGGATCCATGACAGCCCCGCGACGCTGCTGGTGGCGCAAGCCGTGCTGTTCGCGCTGGCCATCCCTGCGCTGTGGGCCTATACCCGGCGCAGGCTGCGGTCCGAGGCCGCCGCCTATTTCGTCTGCGGCGCCTACGCGCTGTCCCTGCCGATCATGGCCGCGGTCGTCTTCGACTTCCACGAGGTCGCGTTCGTCCCCGTGCTGACCGCCGTTATGGTCGAACGCTTCTCCGTGCCTCAGGAAGAGGGAGGCAAGTGGTGGCAGGGTATCGCCGCGGCGGTCGCGCTGCTGTTCGTCAAGGAAGACATGGGCCTGCTCGTCGCGGGGTTCGGTGTGTTCTTGCTGCTGACCAGGCGGTCCGATAGCAGACAGCGGTGGACCGGGCTTGGCTTCGTGGTGGGCGGCCTGGCCGCCACCTGGATCGCCACCCATCTGCTGATCCCGGCGTTCGGCGGCTCGGCCAGCTTCTACTGGGCGTACAGCCAGTTCGGGTCCACCGTGGGCAGCGCCGCGCTGAACATCCTCACCCACCCGCTGCACGCGCTGCACGTGTTCTTCACCCCGTGGGTAAAGACGCGGACGATGATCGGCCTGCTCGCCATGTTCGCGTTCTTGCCGCTCGCGTCCCCGATGGTGCTAGCCGCGCTGCCGCTGCTGGCCGAGCGGATGCTCGCCTCGGGCTACCCGCTGTGGTGGCAGGCCAAGTTCCAGTACGACGCGTTCCTCGTAATGATCTTGTGCTGCGCCGCCGTGGACGGCGCCGCCCGAATCCAGCAGCTGTGGCCGGAGCAATGGGACAGGGTGCTGACCTGGCGCTGGCAGCGGCCGCGATGGCTGCGGCGGGACGGCCAGGCGTGGCGGTTCGGCACCGTGTGGGCGGCGGCGATCTGCGTGGCGGCGCTGGTGTACGTGCCGTCCTCGCCGTTCGGTGACCTGCTGCATCCGAAGTTCTACATGGTCAGCGCCCGGATGCGGGCCGCGGCGGCGGCCGTCGCGCACGTGCCGTCCGGGGAGGAGGTGGAGGCCGTCAACAACATCGGCCCCAGGCTGTCGGCCAGGGACACCGTGCTGCTGCTCGACGGTACGCCTCGCTGGGCGCCGTGGGTGGTCGCGGACACGGTCGGGCTCGACTTCCCGTTCTGCTCTCCGCGCCAGCAGGGCCAGCTGGTGACCTTCCTGCTCGCGCACGGCTACACCCAGGTGTTCGCCGACGACGGCTACGTCGTGCTGCACCGCCCGGCCGACCAGCGGACCGTCCAGGCGCTGGCCCATCCCGTCCCCGCCGCGAACCTGCACACGAATGTCTGTTACTGATGGCGCCCGCTACGGAGCTGCTCACCACCCGGGACCTGAACCGGGCCCTGCTCGCCCGTCAGTCGCTGTTGTCCGCGAGCGAGCGCGGCGTGGTCGGGACCGTGGAGCACCTGGTCGGCCTGCAGGCGCAGGCGCCGTTCCCGCCCTACTACGGGCTATGGTCGCGCATCGACGGCTTCCGGCCCGGTGACCTGGCAACGTTGATCAACGATCGTCAGGTAGTCAGGATCGCGCTGATGCGCGGCACCATCCACCTGGTGTCGGCCAGGGACTGCCAGCCGCTACGGCGGCTGACGCAGCCCGCGATCGAGCGCACGTTCCGCGGCAACCAGGCCAAGCGGCTGGTGAACGTGGACCTGGCAGAGCTCGCGGCGTACGGGCGTGAGCTGGTCGAGGCCGAGCCGGTGACGTTCGCCGAGCTTGGTTCGGCGCTGGCCGGGCGCTGGCCGGACAGCCCGCCCGCCGACCTCGCTCAAGGCGTGCGGGCGCTGGTCCCGCTAGTTCAGGTGCCGCCCCGGGCGATCTGGGGGCAGTCCGGCCTGGCCAGGCACACCTCGGCCGAATCATGGCTGGGGGCCGAAGCCGAGCCGGGGGAGGGAATGGGCGCGCGGTGGTCTCACGCGGAGCTGGTGCTCAGGTACCTCGCCGCGTTCGGGCCCGCCACCGTCAAGGACATCCAGGCCTGGTCCGGGCTGACCGGCCTGCGCTCCGCCGTGGCCGGGTTGCGGGGGACCGGGCGGCTGGCCGTGTTCCGCGACGAGCCGGGCAGCGAACTGTTCGACCTGCCGCAGGCGCCACGGCCGCCGGGGGGCACCCCGGTGCCGGTCAAGCTGATCGCCGAATTCGACAACCTGGTGCTCTCGCACGCCGACCGGTCACGCATCATCGGCGCGGAGCACCGGAGCCGGCTCTACACCAGCAACGGGATCTTCCCCGGCATGGTGCTCGTGGACGGCTTCGTCGGCGGCGTGTGGCGGCTGAGCACCGCGCGCCGGACGGCCACGCTGACGATCGAGCTGTGGGTGCCGCTAGCGGACCGGCGGCCGCTGCTGGCCGAGGCCGGCCGGATGCTCGCCTTCGCCGCCCCTGACGCCGCGCACGAGGTCGCGTTCGGGCCAGCGGGTCCGCTCAGCTCAGGCGGCGGCGCAGTTCCTGCGCGGTGAGCTGGTAGGCGGCGACCTGCTCGGGGACGTCGCCGGTGACCATGACCGGACGTCCCTGGTCCGCGGCCAGCGCGGCCTGGTAGCTGAACGGGATGCTGGCCAGTCTCGGGATCAGCTGCCAGATGCTGTCCTCCTCCGGCGCGGACGGGAACAGCGGCGTGGTCTCACCGCAGCCGGGACAGACCTGGCCGCTCATGTTCTCCACGCCGACGAGGTCCGGTGCACCGTCACCCGCGGCGCTCGCGGCGCCCGCCCGCGGCCGGCCCGGTCGCAGGTGCCCGATCAGGCGCCGGGCGTCCTGATGGGCGATGACTTGCGGGGTGGCGACGACCAGCACGCACATGGCGCGGCCGCGGAGGGCGAACACGAACTGCTGGATGTCTGCCGTGCCCGGCGGCAGATCGATGACCAGGTAGTCGAGTTCGCCCCAGTCGGTGTCGCTGATCAGCCGCCGGACGAGCAGCTGGGCGATGCCGCCGTGGATGCCCAGGCCCTGGTTCTCGCCTAGCAGGAACGCGGCGGACGCGAGCTGCACGCCATGCGCGGTGACCGTCTCCAGCCGCGACCCGGGCGCGCCTGGCCTGGCGAAAAGCGTCAGGTGCGAGGTCTCGCTCCGGCGGCGCAGGCCCATCATCCTGGGGACGTCAGGCCCGTACAGGTCGGCGTCCACCAGTCCGGTCCGCAGCCCCTGAGCGGACAGGGCGATGGCCAGGTTCACCGCGACGGTTGTCTTGCCGACCCCGCCCTTTCCGCTGGCTACGGCGATGACAGGTATGTGCTGCTCGTTATCGGGCATGAATGCTCCCGTCACCAGTACTCCCGGCACTCAGATTTCTGCGGGCGGCGAACAGACTATATGGTTTTGTAATCGTGGGATTCACACTCCCTCAACGGGTGGGAGCCATCGTTGTCATGGCCACCGCCGTGGCCGGCACCGCGGTGGCCGTTGTCGCCGTGGACTCAGCGGCACCGAAGCCGGGGCCACGGACGCAGCATGCGGCCTCGCTGGCACTGCCGCGGGTCCGGCAGTCGTCCGGCCGCGGGCAGGGCGAAACCCTCACCTCCACCGATCAGCACCCCATCGGGTCCGCCTCGGCGTCGGGCCCGGTGCCGCTGCACGCCCAGTCAGCACCGGCATCGCCGGCCACATCGGCTGCGCCAGGGAAGCTGGCCGCGCCGGCGGCAGGCAAGCCGGGACAGTCCGCTCCGCGGGCCACGGGGACGCCGCCACGGCAGCTGATCGTGCCCGATCTGATCGCCGCGGTGCCGACCGGGATTAGCCAGGCTCAGCTCGCCGCGATCGCCAAGCTGAGCGGGGTGCGGGCGGTGCTCCCGGTCAGCGGCGGCGAGATCACCGTCAATGGCAAGCAGGCGAACGTGATCGGCGTGGCGCCGCAGGCGTTCCGGTCATGGACCCCGCCGCAGACCGCGGCCGACGTATCCGCGTGGACCGGCCTTGGTGCCGGTGACCTGCTGGCCAGCCGCGCGTCGGCGAGCAAGCTCGGGCTGGGCAAGACCGGGCACGCCTACCAGGTGACCGGGGCCACGGTGCAGGACACTCCGCTCGGCGCGGCGGCCGACCTGGGCCTGCCCGGGGTGGACGCGGTGGTGAACGCTCAGCGTTCCGGACAGCTGGGCCTGATCAAGAACGTGGCCGTGCTGATCAACGCGCCCGGCGATGACCTCGCCACGCTGATGTCCAGGATCCGCAAGGTGCTCGGCCCGGACGGCGTGGTGCGGAACCTGGTCACGGTCGTGGTCGAGTCCAAGCTCCCGGTGGCCAACGTCTCCATCCCGGCCGGAGAGGTGCCGTCCAACTGGATGCAGCTCTACCAGGACTCGGCGCAGCGGTACTGTTCCGGCCTGTCCTGGACGGTCCTGGCCGCGATCGGCGAGATCGAGAGCGGTGACGGCGCCAACGACGGCCCCTCGACAGCGGGCGCGCTCGGGCCGATGCAGTTCATACCGAGCACGTGGGCGTCCTGGGGGATCGACGGGTTCGGCCAGAGCGGCAAGCCGGACATCAACAACCCGTACGACGCGGTGCCCTCCGCCGCGCGCATGCTCTGCGCCGACGGCGCCCTCGACGGCGCGTCCGGGCTGTCCCAGGCGATCTTCGACTACAACCACGCCAGCTGGTACGTCAGCGAGGTCCTTGAACTCGCCAGCGAGTACGGCCAGGCGTACCGGTAGCGGGCTCCCGTTATCCGGTCTGCAGCCGGCGCCGCCCGATCAGGCAGATGATGGCGCTGATCAGGCCGCACCCCGCCGCGAACAGGTAGCCCCACCGGTTGCCGTGTGCGTCGATGATGAATCCGACCACGGACGACCCGGCCGCCACCCCGACGCCGATCCCGCTGGACAGCCAGGCCATCGCCTCGGTGCGCCGGTCGGGGGCGGCCTGCGCCTCCAGCAGGCTGAAGCCGGTGATCAACGTCGGTGCGATGGCCAGGCCGCACAGGTAGATCACGCAGGTCAGCGCCAGCAGGTTCGGCATCGCCCAGAACGTGCAGACGCCGGTGGCGGTCAGGCACAGGGTCAGCGCGAACCGGTTGGCCATCGGTGAGCGCCAGTGCCGCGAGCCATACCAGAGCCCGCCGGTCGCGCTGCCGAACGCGTACACGCCGAGGATGAGCCCGGCCAGCGGCTTGTGCCCCGACCGCTGCGCGAAGTCGACCGTGCTCAGGTCCACCGACACGAACATCGCGCCGAGAAACGTGTACACGGGGGCGAGCACGATCAGGCCGGGGGCGGCGTGCCCTCGGCGCCTGGCCTCGCGTGTCACCGTCGCCTGCACCGGTGTCACGCCTGGCTCGGTGGTGCGCTGGGCGACGAACCACAGCGTGCCGGCCAGGCACAGTGCCGCGGCCACGCCCACGCCAGCCGCCGGGTATACCTCGGTGGCCAGCAGCGTCACCGCGGCCGGCCCGATGATGAAGCACAGCTCGTCCGCGACCGACTCGAACGAGAACGCGGCGTGCAGCCGGGCAGACCCAGCCAGCAGCACACTCCAGCGCGCCCTGACCATCGTGCCGAGGGCGGGCATGGCGGAACCGGCCAGGGCTCCGGGGATGAAGTAGGCCCAGGTCGGCCCGTGCAGTTCGACGGCGAGGATCAGCGCCACGGTGGCCATGACGAATACCGCGACGAGCGGCAGCAGCACCCGCCGCTGGCCGGTCCGGTCGATCAGCCGGGCGATCCGGGGCGAGCTGAGCGCGAACCCCAGCGAACCGGTCGCCGATACCGCGCCGGCGATCCCGTACTTGCCGGTGGACGCCGAGATCAACAGCACGGTACCCAGGCCGAACATCGACATCGGCATCCGCCCGATGACTCCGGCGGCGGAAAACCGCCACGCGCCGGGTACGGAGAAGATCTCCCGGTACGGACGCAGCGGACCTGCCCAGTGCCCCTTTTTGGCGGTCGCCTCGTCTATCCCGGACATTTCCCCCGCCTCATGAGCACGATCGTATCGGTCGGTACCAAACGACTATTCAACCGCGGTGCGCCGGGAAGAGCGCAGGCCCAGGTCTGGTTGGATGATGGCATGCCTGGCTATGACGCGTTCCTGCTCGTCTCGTTCGGCGGGCCGGAGGGGCCCGGCGACGTGATGCCGTTCCTGGAAAACGTGACCAGGGGACGGAACGTCCCCAGGGCGCGGCTTGAGGCGGTGGCGGAGCACTATCTGGCCGTCGGCGGGGTCAGCCCGATCAACGAGCAGTGCCGGGAGCTGATCGCCGCGCTCGATCTGCCGATCCCCGTGTACTGGGGCAACCGGAACTGGACCCCGTACCTGACCGACGCTGTCCAGGAGATGACCGATGCCGGGGTGCGCCGCGCGCTCGCGTTCGCGACGTCGGCGTACCGGTCGTATTCCAGCTGCCGGCAGTACCTGGAGGATATCGAGCGCGCCCGCGCTGCGGCCGGGCCGGACGCACCCGTCATCGACAAGATCCAGCGCTTCTACGATCATCCCGGCTTCACCGGGCCGTTCGCGGAGAACGTGCTGGCCGCGCTCGCGACGCTGCCCGAGGACGCGCACGTGGTCTTCGCCGCGCACAGCATCCCGCTGGCGATGGCTGAGGTGGCGGGCCCCGGCGGGGGAAGGTATGTGGCCGAGCTGACCAGGGCCGCGCAACTTGTTTCAGAGCGCCTTATCTCACAACGAACAGGGGTGCATCGGTCATGGTCGCTTGCCTACACCAGCCGCAGCGGCCCGCCGTCCCAGCCGTGGCTCGAGCCTGATATCAACGACCACCTGGCCGAACTCGCTGACAAGGGGGTGCGCGCCGTGGTCGTCGCCCCGATCGGGTTCGTGTCCGACCACATGGAGGTCAGGCAGGACCTCGACATAGCGGCGGCGCGGACCGCGAAGTCCCTCGGGCTCGCCTTCGCGAGAGCCGCGACTCCCGGTGTCCGGCTCGCGCCGATGATCGGTGAGCTGGTCCGCCAGCACCTGGCCGGGGATGCCCCGGTGCCCTGCCCCGCGGGCTGCTGCCTGGTGGCCCGGTGAGCGCTGACCTGCCCGCTGGCCCGGCGGCCACGGAACTGCCGCCGGGCCAGCCAGCGGACCTGCTGGCGCTCGCCACCGGTATCGCGGCCGAGGCGGGGCAGTTGCTCGCGTCCTGGCGCAGGCAGGGCCGCCCCGAGGTGGCCAGCACGAAGTCCAGCGACACCGACGTGGTGACCGAGATGGACCGGCAATCGGAGCGGCTGATCGCGGAACGCATCCAGGCGGTCCGGCCCGGAGACGCGGTCCTCGGCGAGGAAGGCGGCCAGACCGGTTCCGGCGCGCGAGTCCGCTGGGTGGTCGATCCGCTGGACGGCACCGTCAACTACCTGTACGGCCTGCCTGAGTGGGCGGTGTCGATCGCCGTCGAGGTGGACGGCGTGATCGTGGCCGGGGTGGTGGATGCTCCGGAACTGGGGGTCGTTTTCACCGGGAGCACGGGGGGCGGGGCGTGGCTGACCCGCGGCGGCTCTTCCATGACAAGTGCGGCCAGACTGCGCTGCAACGACCCGGTTCCGCTGGATCATGCCCTAGTGGCCACCGGGTTCGGCTACACTGCGGGGCGCCGCGAGGTCCAGGGCGCGGTGGTCGGCGCGTTGCTGCCGCGGGTGCGGGATATCCGCCGCCGCGGATCTGCGGCCGTCGACCTGTGTATGGTCGCGGCCGGCCGTGTGGATGCTTTCTACGAACGCGGGCTGAACTACTGGGATTACGCCGCTGGCGGCCTCATTGCCCGTGAGGCCGGCGCGGTGGTGGGCGGGTTGTCCGGGAAACCGGAGAGCACGTCCATGGCGGTTGCCGCGGGTCCGGGTTTGTACTCCCGGCTGGCGGATTTCCTGGCCGGACTGGACCCCGAACGGGATGCATGAGCGATTCTCGGCGTGCCGCGTGTGCGCTGAGCGCGAACGTGACAGAATTCCCCGCCGGAATCGGGCACAACTAGGGCCTTGAAAGCGTTACAACCGCGCAGCAACTGCGCACGACGGATGAAGGGGGATGGGACGGTGGCTACCGACTACGACAGCCCGCGCAAGACCGACGACGATATTAATGAGGACAGCCTGCAGGAACTTCAGGCACGGCGGATGGACAAGTCATCGAGCACCATCGATCTTGACCCCGACGACATCGCTGAAGGCTTGGAGCTGCCTGGTGCGGATTTGTCCAACGAGGAACTCTCGTTCAAGGTGATCCCACGTCAGGCCGATGAGTTCACCTGCTCACGGTGCTTCCTTGTGCACCACCGCAGTCAGCTTGCCGAGGAGCGCAATGGCAACCTCATCTGCCGGGAGTGCGCGGCCTGACCCGCGAGGGGGTTGGGCATGTGCTGGACTGGAAGAAAGGGATCAGGCCTGCGGATGGTGGGCCTGGGACCGCTTTGCAGCGGCCCGGATGGCGAGCAACCGGGCCGACTCGGCGCCAACGGCGGTGATAACCGCCCAGCCGAGTGCCTCGCTAAGAGCCACCTGCGGATCTTCGGGATGCGCGGGTGGCTCTTTTCCTGTCGCCTTCGTCCACACCGCCGTGATCGCCTTACGCATCACGAATGCCGCGGCCATCGCGGCGACGCCGCCAATAACCCGGGTGCCGATGTCTACCCGCTTGTCCGCCACTAGCTCTTTCTCCCGCCCATTCTGCCCCTGATCCCCGCCATTTCCTGGCCTCGCCCATCATGCCACGTGATCATGCCGGGTGCTGTTCCCTGGTCCTGGACTTCTCTACCGCGGCGGCGAGTTCGGCCGCCTGTCGCGTCCCGACCTGCCAGTAGGGGACACGCGGGTCGTCTATCGCCAGGTAGACGGACTCCTTGAGATAGGGTCGCGAATACAAGTACGCCGCTGGGTCACCCTTCGGGCCGCGCAGGAGTGCGGACTGCTTCGGGTCGAGCGCGACGACCTCACGCACCGACGCCAGTGGCAGTCTCGCGCCGCCGGCGCTGAGCGTCCCATCGGCGACCTGTACTTGTGTTCTGCCATAGGAGACCAGGCATACCGCGCACACGATGGCGAGCCCGGCCATGATGACCAGCGGCCAGGGATCGCTGAGCACCTCGTAGAACAGGCCGCCGAGCGTGATGACCGACGGCACGGCGAGCAGCCACCAGGCGAGCGGTGCGTGCAGCCGTTCCCGATACTCCATGCGTTCGAGGGTATCCGGCTCGGCCGGCGAAGGATGGGCGGCCCGGGAGAAGAGCGAACCGGGAAGAGCCGCGGGGACGAGCGGGGGAGCGGGGACTGATGGATTCCGTGCCGGGGTGGCTGCGGAGCGGAGCGGCGTGGGCGTGGCGGCTGCTGCTGATCGGAGCGGCGGTCTATGCCGCCGCACGGGTGGCCGAGGTGCTCTACATCGTGGTGGTGCCATGCGCCGCGGCGCTGCTGCTCACCGCGTTGCTGCAGCCGGCCGCCGCCTGGCTGCGCGGGATGGGCCTGCCCGGCCTGGTCGCCACCTGGTGCACCCTGCTGGCCGCGGCGGGAGTGCTGACCGGTGTGGGCCTGCTGGTCAGCGACCGGGTCAGCGCGGACTACCCGGAACTGGTCGCCGAGACCAAGCACACCACGGAGCAGGTGGAGTCCTGGCTGGCCGGCCCGCCGTTCCGGCTCAAGGGCAGCAGCCTGCAGAACTTCCTGAACGAGATCCCGCACTTCGTCAGCCAGCACCGGTCGCTGGTCGAGGGGACCGTGCTGACCGGCGGCCGGATCGCCGCCGAGATCGCCGCCGGGCTGGTGCTCATGCTGTTCGTCACCTTCTTCCTGCTCAAGGACGGTGACCGGATCTGGGCCTGGCTGATCAAGGAGCTCAGCGAGCACGCGGCGGGCAAGGCCGACCGGGCCGGCCGGGCCGCCTGGCACACGGTCGTGGCGTACATGCGCGGCACGGTCGCGGTGGCCGCCATTCACGGCGTGGTGATCGGCCTCGCGTTGTGGATCATGGGAGTGCCGCTGGTGGTACCGCTGGCGGTGCTGATCTTCCTGGCCGCGTTCGTGCCGATGGTGGGCCTGCTGATCGCCGGGGCGCTGGCCATCGTGGTGACGCTCGCGGCCAAGGGCTGGGTGGACGCCGTCATCCTGCTCGGCATCCTGGTCGTGGAGGACCAGCTGGAGGGCCACCTGCTGCAACCGCAGGTGGTAGGACGCGCGGTGCGCCTGCATCCGCTCGCGGTGATCCTCGCGCTCGCTGTCGGTAGTGTGGTAGCTGGCATCCCGGGGGCCGTGGTCGCTGTCCCGGTCGTCGCCGTGATCACCCGCGCGGTCCCCGAGCTGAGGGCACCGGCATGACAAACAGGGAGTCTGTCCAGTGACTACGCTCACCGTGATCGGGCCGGACGTGCTGATCAAGCGGCTGGATCCGGATATGCCGGTGCCTGCCTATTCGCACCCTGGAGATGCGGGTGCCGACCTGTCCTGCGCCGAGGATGTCACGCTGGGGCCGGGGGAGCGCGCGCTGGTGAGCACCGGTGTGGCGATCGCCTTGCCACAGGGATACGCGGCGTTCGTGCATCCCCGTTCCGGCCTGGCGGCCAAGCACGGCGTGACCATCGTGAACGCGCCGGGCACCGTGGACGCCGGGTACCGTGGCGAGATCAAGGTCACGCTGCTGAACACCGACCGGGAGCAGCCGGTCAGTTTCCGGCGCGGGGACAGGATCGCCCAGCTCGTCATCCAGCGGGTGGAACGGGCAGTCTTCCATGAGGCGGACGAGCTTCCCGGATCGGCCAGAGGCGACGGCGGGTTCGGGTCTACGGGTCAGAGATAATCGGCCCAGATGATGGGCACGCGGTAACGAGCAAGAGCAAGAGGAGCGAGCCAGTGTTCCGGCGGCGCAGATCCAAGGATCAGTCCGAGCAGGACCAGTTCCCGGCCGACCAGTACGAGGGTGACCAGTACGAGGGTGACCAGTACGAGGCTGGCCTGGGCGAGCAGGACCAGTACGAGGGGAATCAGTACGCGGACGACGCGGACTGGGACTCGGCCGGCGATGAGAACGCCGGGGAGCGGGAGCCCCAGGAACTGCGGGCAGGCGGCGGGCCGTGGGACGCGGCCGAACCGTTCCCCGAGCGGGACCGCGTCGACCTGGGCAGCCTGTGGGTGCCGGTCAGCCCCGACTACGAGATCCAGCTGTTCATGGGGCCGGAGCACGGCGCCTGGGTGACCGCGCGGCGCGGCGAGAGCGAATTGCAGATGCAGGCGTTCGCCGCCTCGCGCAGCGATTCGCTGTGGGACGACGTGCGCGGCGAGATCGCGACCGAGGTCCAGGGCGCGGGCGGCACCAGCACGGAAGTGGTCGCGGCGTTCGGCGTGGCCCTGGTCGCTGAGGTGCCGGTCGAGCCCGGTCAGCCGGAGTCCGGAATGCGGACGGTGCGGTTCGTCGGCGTCGACGGCCCGCGCTGGTTCCTGCGCGGCCTGTTCGGCGGTCCCGCCGCCGAGGGGAGCAGCCCGGACGCGGAGATATTGGAAGCGGTGTTCCGCGACGTCGTCGTCTCGCGCGGCGAGCACCCGGTGCCGCCGCGCGACCTGCTTGAGCTCCGGCTCCCGCCGGACGCGCAGCAAGCCCTCGACGAGCAGATGGCCGCCCAGCAGCAGCAGGAGGAGGAACAGGAGAACCGCTTCCGCGCCGACCTGAACCCCTTCGAGCGCGGCCCCGAGTTCACCGAGACGCGCTGACCCGGGACCGCTGTGCCCCGTGATCGGGCCGGCGCTGCCGGATCCGGGTTGAATCGTGTCCGGCTGGTGGGCTGGTTTCATGATCGTGCGCGTGGCGTTCCGGTTCCCCGGAACGCCACGCGCACGATCACCGCGATGTCGCCTGAGCGCGGGCGGTTTGTTCGGTTTGTTCGGTTTGCGGGATGCTGATGCGGCGGCGTGGCCGCGATGCCCCCGGCGTGGCCGCGATGGCCCTGGCGTGGCCGCGATGGCCCCGGCGTGGCCACGATGGCCCTGATCGCCGCGGGCGACGCAGGCCCCCGCAGCTCAACCTTCTGTAGCGCGGTAATTAAGTCCAACGCGGCAAAAAACGTTGCTGTCAGCAGGTATTTCCACCGTGAAAGAGAAATGTTCCGCGTTAAGCGCGCCCCGGTGGGCCAGCAGCTGAGGCAGCCGTGGCCTGAGTGAGCAGTGGTACTCACATGGTCGGCGACGAAATCCTGCCGGAGCTGAGCCGGGCTCTGCGCTCGCGCCATCTCCGCCATCGCCTCGACGGCGGACACGCGCTCGCGGGCTAGGAGCCGCGGAGGTGACGGGCCAGGTCCTCCTCGACGTCTTCGCTGGTGACGAAGAACAGTTCGTCGGCGGCCTGCAGCGAGTCGTCGTCGTGCGGGACCAGCACGTGCCCCTCGCGCAGGATCGCCACCAGGGCGGTTTCGGCTGGCCATTCGATCGTCCCGACGCGCTGGCCGACCAGCGGTGCGCCGCTGGCCAGGGTCAGCTCGACCAGGCTCGCCTCGCTGCGGCCGAACTGCATGAGCCGGACCAGGTCACCGACGCTGACTGCCTCCTCGACCAGCGCCGACAGCAAGCGGGGCGTGGATACGGCGACGTCAATGCCCCAGGATTCGTTGTACAGCCACTCGTTGCCCGGGTGATTGACTCTCGCCACTACGCGGGGAACGCCGAACTCGGTCTTGGCCAGCAGGGAGACGACCAGGTTCACCTTGTCGTCGCCAGTGGCGGCGACCACCACGTTGCACCGGTGCAGAGCGGCGTCGTCCAGCGAGCTGATTTCGCATGCGTCTGCGAGCAGCCACTCTGCCCGCGGCACGCTGTCCACCTTGATCGCCCGCGGCGAGTGGTCGATCAGCAGCACCTCGTGCCCGTTCTCCAGCAGTTCGGTGGCGATGGACCGGCCAACCGCGCCGGCTCCCGCAATCGCGACCCGCATCAATGATCGCCCCCCTCGAGCGCCGCGGCGATCCGGGCGAGATCGCTCTCCCTGGCCATGATGTGCAGCCCGTCACCTTCCTGCAAGACCGTGCCGGCGTCGGGGACGATCGCCTGGCCGAAACGCTCGATGAACGCGATCCGCGTCTGCGCGCTCGCCTCGATCGCCTTCACCGGCTCGCCGATCCACCGGTTGGAGAACGCCGCCTCGGCGAGGACCACCGAGCCCGAAGGGTCGCGCCAGTTGATTTCCGCGCCTTCGGGTGCCACTTTGCGCAGCATCTGGTCGGCGGTCCAGCGCACTGTCGCCACGGTCGGAATGCCGAGCCGCTCGTAGACCTCCGCGCGCCGCGGGTCGTAGATCCGTGCCGCGACCCGCTGGATGCCGAACGTCTCGCGAACCACCCGGGCCGCGATGATGTTCGAGTTGTCACCGCTGCTCACCGCCGCGAATGAGTCGGCCTGCTCGATCCCGGCCTGGATGAGCACCGCGCGGTCGAAGCCGATCCCGGTGATCCGGTCGCCCTTGAACGCCGGGCGCAGTCGCCGGAACGCGTCCGGGTCCCGGTCGATGACCGCGACCGTATTGCCCCGGTCCTCAAGGATGTGGGCGATTGTCGACCCCACCCGCCCGCAGCCCATGATCACGATGTGCACGATCGTCCCTTCTCTGGAGCGCCTCGCCAAAGGTATGCCCTCACATGCGAGAATGCGACCCCGGGGGCAGGGTGGAAACGACACGGATCTTGAGAAGGGCGCTGGCGTGGTATTTCAGGCTGGGCAGGTCACCGAGCTGGTGCTTGGAGAGGCCGCTCACGGCGGCTGGTGCGTGGCCAGGCCAGAGGACGGGCCTGTCGTCTTCGTCCGGCACGGACTGCCCGGCGAGCGGGTCCGCGCTCGCATCACCGACGTCACCGCCAAGTTCGCCAGGGCCGACGCGGAGGAGATCCTGGTCGCGTCGCCGGACCGGGTCGAGCCGCCATGCCCGCACGCCCGCCCGGGCGCTTGCGGCGGCTGCGACTGGCAGCACGCCAGCCTGCCGGCTCAGCGGGCGCTCAAGGCAGCCGTGGTGGCGCAGCAGTTGCGGCGGCTGGCCGGGATCGAGCGAGAGGTGACCGTCGAGCCGCTGGACGGCGACGGCGATCAGGTCAGCGACGGCGACCACGTCCGCGACGACGATAACAGCGATGGCGATAACAGCAAGATCGGTGGGGGCGGCGGAGGGTACGGCGATAACAGCAAGAGGGGGCTGGGGTGGCGGACGCGGGTGCAGTTCGCCGTTCGCTCCGACGGGGTCGCGGGCCTGCGGGCACACCGCTCGCACGACGTGGTCGACGTTGGCGAGTGCCTGATCGCGCATCCGGCCGTTACCGGGCTCGGGCTCACCACGCGGCGCTGGCCGTCCCCGGCGGGCGGCGGGGTGAGATCGGTTGAGGGTGTCGTCGGCGATGAGGCTCGGGCAGTGATCGTCAGTGGCGGTAAAACCACGGATAGTTATGAGATTGATGCGGGCGCCGCGGTGCTGCGGCGCAACCGCAATGGCGGGATGACGGCGCTGCGCGGCCGGAACTACCTCAGCCAGCGCGCGGCCGGCCGGGAGTGGCGGGTGAGCGTTGGCGGGTTCTGGCAGGTGCACCCCGGGGCTGCCGACGCGCTCGCCGCGGCCGTGCTGGCCGCGCTTGAGCCACGGGCGGGGGACTGCGTACTCGACCTGTATTGCGGGGCTGGACTGTTCGCCGGCGTGCTCGCCGAGGCTGTCGGCCAGGGCGGCACCGTGATCGGGGTGGAGAGCGAAGCGGCCGCGGTGCGGGACGCGCGGCATAACCTGCCGGACTGGGCGCGCGTACACCGGGGCGACGTGTCGGCCGTGCTGCGCCGGGGCGGCCTGCCGGAGGCCAGGCTGGTCGTTGCCGACCCGCCGCGGGCAGGGCTGGCCCGCGAGGTGATCGAGTACATAGACGGCGCCGAGCGGTTCGCTTACGTGTCCTGCGACCCGGCCACGCTGGCCAGGGACATCGCGCTACTGACCGCACGCGGCTGGACGCTGACGGACCTGCGCGCGTTCGACGCGTTCCCGATGACGCATCACGTGGAGTGCGTCGCCACCCTGGTGCGGGATTAGCTAATCCCGTACCTCAGTTAGCGGAGTTCTTCTTCTCGAACGGCTCGGTGCCGGGCGTGCCGGTCACGTAGTAGCCCAGACCCGGCACGCGGGTCAGCAGCCCTTCGTCCTCGAGCACGCGCAGTGCCTTGGCGCACGTCTGCCTGGCGTGCCCGTATTCCTGGCTGAGCGTGGTGATGGAAGGCGTCGGGTTGCCAGGCGCAAGCTTCCCCTCAGCGATGTCCCTGCGGATCCGAGCCGCAAGCCGAACGTAGGCTCTTGGGTCCGATTCGTCACCTATCGACATCCTTGCACCATACTCGATTGGCAACATTGCCATTCGCAATGCTTCGACAATAGTCGACCATGCTCTTGGGGCCCAAAAGATGCGCTATGGTCTGAAGACGGGCAGGCCTGACGACGGGCAGGCCTGAAGACGACGGGTCTGAGCCAATCCCCGAGGGCGGGTCATGGCGGCGTACGGCCTTGCCCCGTGCTTATCTGTGTACCGGGGCGTCCTGGGTGGGCAGGAAGAACAGGCACGGGCGCGTTGGGTGGCAGCGGTTTCATTACCGCCCGGACGGCCCTGACATTATGACCCTATGAAGCTCCGCATCTTCACTGAGCCGCAGCAGGGCGCCGACTACGCCACATTGCGGGCGGTCGCGCTCGCCACGGAGGAACT
>DASXDG010000401.1:0-23857 GCA_036490795.1 Streptosporangiaceae bacterium | reverse complement strand
GCCGTCTCGTCGCCGGCCCGGCCGCCGAGCCACTCGAGCAGCATGGCCGTGGACAAGATCGCGCCGACCGGGTTGGCTCGGTCCTGGCCGGCGATGTCAGGCGCCGAACCGTGCGCGGCCTGCGCCATCGCGTGCTCGGTGCTCGCGTTCAGGGAGGGCGAGAGTCCGAGCGAGCCCACCAGTTCGCCGGCCAGGTCGGACAGGGTGTCACCGAACAGGTTCTCGGTCACGATGACGTCGAAGTCCTGCGGGTGGCGCACAAGGTGCGCGGTCATCGCGTCGAACAAGATGTCGTCGCAGGCCACATCCGGATAGCGCTTGGCCACCTCCTGGCACACGTCAAGGAACAGTCCGAACGCCAGCGGCAGCACGTTCTGCTTGTGCACCACGGTGACGTGCTGGCGACGGGTCTTGGCCAGTGCGAACGCGGCCTCCGCGATGCGCTCGCAGGCCCGCCGGGTGAACACACCTACCACCAGGGCCATATCTTTGGACGGCATCAGCTCCCCGGATCCGTGCACCATGTTGCGGTCGGCATAGAAGCCCTCGGTGTTCTCCCGCACAGTGACCAGGTCGACGCTGGCAACCAGGCCGGGCACGCCGTCCCGGGACCGGCTCGGCCTGATGTTCGCGAACAAGTCGAAGTAGTGCCTCAGCTCGCCGCCTGGTGGACGTTCGTGCAGCTCTTGCCATGAGCTGGGGTAGCTGCGGTTGTCGTGCGGCCCGATCAGCCAGCCGGCGCAGCCGGCGAGCGCCTGCTTGGTGCTCACCGGCATCGGGCTCCCGTGTGAGGCAAGCGCGGTCGCCCCCATGGGCAGTTCGACCCAGTCCAGCGCTTCTGCGCCGGCTGCGGCCAGCGCCTGGTCGGCGGCCGCGATCGCGGCCGGCACTATCTCGGGACCGATGCCGTCGCCGAGCATGTATCCGACGCGGTAGCGATTCGTCACGTATTCATCCTTCCGGTTAACGTCAAACGACGGGCAGGCAAGCAGCGGGCAGGCCCAGCGGCGGGCACGTCAGTCCCGGAACTCGACCCAGTAGACCGACGCGTCTCGCAACTCGAAGCGCAGGCTGACCGGCTCGCCGTCGGCGACGCCCAGATCGGATTCGCCGTTCCAGGTCAGCTCCCTGCCGTAGGAATCCCCGATCAGCGGCGCGCACTTGTCCAGGTCGCGGCCGGGGACGACCGAGCCGTCGAAACGGCGGACCTCCGCCCGCACGTAGCCGGTGCGGCTGGACAGGCAGTTCACCGCTGCCCGGCGGCCGACCGCTAGCACGGAGACGGTCTGGAATTCGCCGGTCTCGTCGGCCCGGATGCCGACCACGCGCCCTTTCGGCCAGCGGATGAACGCGCTGCCGAACTTCACCTGGCTGCGCGGGTACTTATGCGGCGCGTCGAACCCCGCATACGGCAGTGCGAAGTCACCGGATGGCAGTTCGATCAGCCCGGGGTGGGCGAACACGGTGCCGCCGTCCCAGGTGCCCGCCGTGTTCGGCTTGAGCAGGCAACCGTCCGGCAGCCATTGCCAGGACCTGCCGTGCGCGTCGGTCGCCGAGCAGATGTAGACGGCGTGGTTGTCGGTCGCCGTGTCCCAGACCGTCGGAAACAGCAGCTGGGTGTCGGGGGCTCCGGGAAAGGTCGACCAGAATCCGGTGTACAGGGACTCGGTCGGGCGCAGGTTCGGGGTGTCGGACAGCACCGGCTGGGGCAGCGGCCAGCGGGTGAAGTCGTCGGTCTCCGCCCGGGCGAGCACCCGCTGCCCGACCTCGAACCAGGCGTTCGCGTAGCTGTTCTCGCTGCCCATCCACGGCCGGCCGGTGAACTCAGGGTGCTCCCCCACCACCCATTCCCGGAACATGCCTACGTACCGGCGGGTGACCTGGTCGTAGAAGCAGATGATCTGGCTGTCCGAGTGCATGATCAGCAGCGGTTCGGGGAGCCAGGTCCAGTCGATGCCGTCTGGCGAGGTGAGCCCCGCGACGCCAAACACCTGGTCGCCATCGAACCCGAGGTGCTCGAGTGCGATGTTCGTCAGCGCCTTCGGGTCTACCTCTTCTGACCTGGTTGCCAGGTAGTTCGCCACCTCTTCCCTGGCGAAGTAGTGCGGGGTGACGGCCTTGAACCGCTCCTTCGGCCCAGCGGCCGGATCGATGAACACCGATGCGCCGGAGATCGCGCGACCAGGGAACATCTCGCTGATCCTCGGGATGTAGTTGTTGTCCGTCGTCCCGTTGTGGCTGATCATGCCCAGGTTCGGCCGCTCCCAGTCCACGCCGTCGGCGGAGGTGACGAACATCGAGAACGACTGGCCGTCCGTGGTGTCGCACTTGCCCCAGCCGAGGTAGCGGTCGCCGTCGCGCAGGACGGAGATCACCACCAGGTTACGTTCGCCGAGGCGGGGCGTGAGCATCGGCGCCGGGTCCCGGACCGGCCGCTCCACCGCCAGCCTGACGCCTCTGGGCAGGTGGGACGGCCGGAATTGGGCTGCGTCGGGCGCCGCCTGCCCGGACAGCCCGATAGGTTCACCGGAGTCGCTGACCCAGCGGGGCATTCCCGGACGTACCCGGAACCAGCTGGTGAACGCCAGTCGGCGGCCGGCGAGCACATACGGCTCACCCAGGAACATGCCTTGCGGCATAATAGGGCTCCTTCCGAACTCGGTGTCACCAGGTCAGGCGACGCCGTCGTAGTCCGCGCCGCTTCGCGTCCGCACCCGTGCGGAGTCGAGCAGCTTCTTCGTGTACGGATGCGTCGGCGACTCATAGATCGCCGCGCAGTCGCCCTGCTCGATGATCTCGCCGTCGTGCATCACCACGACCCGGTCGCAGATGCTCCGCACCACGGCCAGGTCGTGCGAGATGAACAGGTAGGCAAGGCCCAGGTCCCGTTGCAGGTCCTTGAGCAGGTTGATGATCTGCGCCTGCATCGAGACGTCGAGCGCCGACACCGGCTCGTCGCAGATCAGCAGCTGCGGGCTGATGGCGAGCGCACGGGCGATGCAGACCCGCTGCCGCTGGCCACCGGACAGCTCCCGCGGGTACCGGCGGGCGAAGCGCGGGTCCAGGCCCACGCTGTCCAGCAGGTCGCGCACCGAGGTGCGGCGCGCCGCCCGGTCCCCTACCTGGTACGCGCGCAGCGGTTCCTCGACGATCTGCTCGATGTACATGCGCGGGTTCAGGGATGAGAACGGATCCTGGAAGACCATCTGCATCTGCCGCCGGCTCATCCGCAGCGTGTTGCCGCGCAGGTGGGTGATGTCGGTTCCCATAAACCGGACCGCGCCGCCGGTTGGTTCGAGCAGTCGCGCCACGCAGTAGGCGGTGGTTGTCTTGCCCGAGCCGGACTCGCCGACCATGCCGACGCTCTCGCCGGGTGCGATCCGAAACGAGACGCCGGTTACCGCCAGCGGAATCTCCGCGGCGTGCTCGTGCTTGCGCCGCGGGTACCTCATCATGAGGTCCTCGACAGACAGAAGAGCATCAGCGGACAAGAACTATCCCTTCGCTTCGCGCGCTATGGCCGGGTGACACGACCTGACCAGGTGACCGGCACCCACCGCCCGCAACTCCACCTCAGCCGACGCACAGCCGTCATCCAGGCGCGCGTAGCCGCACCGGGGCGCGAAGCGGCAGCCCGCCAGCGTCGCGGTCAGGTCCGGCGGCGAGCCGGGGATCGCGGTCAGCCGAGATGTCCTGGCACCCGAGTCGTCGATGTCGGGCACCGCGCCGAGCAGCGCCTCGGTGTACGGGTGCTGCGGCGATCCGAGCACGTCCTTGCGTTTGCCGGACTCGACGATCTGCCCGGCGTACATGACGAGTACCTGGTCGGCGACGCGCTCTACGATGCGCATGTCGTGCGTGATCAGCAGCAGCGCCAGTCCGCGCGCCTGCCGCAGATCCTCGAGCAGGTCCAGAATCCGCGCCTGCACGGTCACGTCGAGCGCGGTCGTCGGCTCGTCCGCGATCAGCAGGTCCGGGTCGCAGGACAGCGCGATTGCCAGCATGACCCGCTGCCGCATGCCGCCCGAGTACTGATGCGGGTAGTCGGCCATCCTGCGTTCGGCGTTATCGATCCGGACCTCGCCCAGCAGCTCGACGGCGCGCTTGTACGCCTCCGCTCGCGGCACCCGCAGGTGGCGGCGGATCGTCTCGGTGATCTGCGTCCCGATGGTGAGCACCGGGTTCAGGCAGCTCATCGGGTCCTGGAAGAGCATGCCGATGCGCATGCCGCGCAGGTCCTCCAGCCGTTTCTCCGGCAGCGTGCGCAGGTCGGTGCCGTCGAACACGACCGAGCCGGAGACTATCCTCGCCTCCCGCGGCAGCAGCCGGATGATCGAGCGGGCCATCACCGACTTACCGCTGCCGGATTCGCCTACGACGCAGACGCTGCTGCCCCGCTCGACGCCGAAGCTCACGCCCTGGACCGCGTGCACGGTACCGCGGCGGGTGACGATGGAGGTGGTCAGGTCCTTTACCTCAAGCAGGCTCATGGCCGCGTACCTCCTCTTAACCCTCGAGCACCGAGCTGACGACGCCGCCAAGCACCCGCAGCGCCACCGCCGTGGCCATGATTGCGATTCCCGGCAGTACCGCCACCCACCAGGACGAGTAAAGGTAGGTCTGGCCGTCCGAGACGAGCAGGCCCCAGGATGCGCCCGGCGGCTGGATGCCGACGCCAAGGAAGCTCAGCCCCGACTCGGTCAGCATCGTCAGCGCTATCTCGAACGTCACCAGCGTCCACACCGCCGGCAGCGCCGCCCGGACGATATGCCGGAAGGTGACCGCCATCGGCCGGGTGCCCGACATGCGGGCGGCGCTGATATAGAGCAGCCCGCGGGTGCGTAGTGCCTCCCCGCGCGCGGTCCTGATGTAGATCGGCAGCCGGGTGAAGGCGAGCACTCCGATCAGCACGACCGGGCTGGTGGAGATCGTGTACAGGGCGATGAGCGCGAGCAGCATGCTCGGGAACGCCATGATCACGTCGCACACGCGCATGATCACCGTGTCCACCGCGCTCGGCGCGTTGCCGGAGATGATGCCGAGCGCGCCGCCGATGACCGCCGAGATCGCCACCACCGACGCGGCGATGACCAGGCTGGTGGCGCCCGCGACGAGCAGCCGCTCCACGTAGCTGCGGCCGAGCCCGTCGGTGCCGAGCAGGTACGCCAGCCCATGGCTCGTGCCCGGCGGGATGAGCCGCATATTCAGGTTCTGCCGCAGCGATGCCGTCTGGACGGTGAAATAGCCCCAGGTGCACAAGATCACGGTCAGCACGAGCCAGATCAGCGCGATGAACGCCGGGACGTCTCGCTTGAGAAGGTGCCAGAACTGGCGCCACGTTTCGCTCACGGTTGCCTCGTCATCGCGTTGCCTATCTCCTTATCCGCGGGTCGAGGAACACGTAGGACAGCTCGATCAGCACGTTGAACACCACGACCGCGATCCCGATCACGGTGACGGCGGCCTGGAGCAGGGCGAAGTCGCGGTTGAGCACCGCGTTGACCACGACCTGCCCGATGCCCGGCCAGTCGAACACGGTCTCCACGATCAGGGCGCCGTTGACGATGCCGACCGCGGTGGCACCGGCGATGGTCAGCACCGGGATGCTGGCGTTGCGCCACGCGTGCCGCGTCACCACGTACCAACGGCGCATGCCCTTGGCGGTGGCGGCGGCCACGTACTCCGACCTGAGCACGCCGACCAGTGAGTCGCGCACCGCCTGCACCACCACGCCGAGGTTGGCCACCAGGAGCGTCACGATCGGCAGCACGTAGGACGACAGGCCGGACATGCCGCTGGACGGGAGCCAGCCGAGCTTCAGCGCGAAGACCAGCACGAGCACGAGCGCCAGCCAGAAGCTCGGGAAGCTCAACGCGGCCGTGGAGATCGCGGTGATCACCTTGTCCGCTGCCCGGCCTTCCCAGTACGCGGCGACCGATCCGAGCACGCTGCCGATGAGCAGGCCGAGCACGAAGGTGACCAGCGCCAGCACCAGGGTGTTCGGGAACCGGCTCAGCGCGACGTGCATGGCCGGCGCGTTATACAGCGTCGACTGGCCGAAGTCACCGTGAACCACATCCCGCACGTACGAGAAGAACTGGTTCCAGACCGGCTTGTTCAGCCCGTGCACCACCTCGTACTCATGGATCTGCTGCTGTGACGCGCCCTCGCCCAGGTACAGCGCCGCCGGGTTGCCGGTCATCCGGGCCATGACGAAGACGAAGACGATGAGCGCGCACAGCGCCACGACCGATGCGCCGACCCGGCGCGAGATCGCCAGTGCCACGGATCACCAGTCCCCAGCGCGGTCAGCCGGCGGCATGGATCTCATCGATATGCAGTTCGTCCTGGACGTTGGGCGGGAACGAGTAGCGGATCCGGGATGAGGTCATGCCCACGTCGTAGACATCCACCAGCGGCGCGTACTGGGCATCGGTGACGATCGCCCGCTGCCAGACCTGTTGCAGCAGCTGCGTCCTGGCGGCCCCGGTCGCCTGTGACGACTGGACGACCAACTGGTCGATCGTCTTGTCTGTGTTGGCGCTCTCCAGCCCGCTGGTCTCGATGTAACGGGCGAAGGTCGAGTACGAGTCGCCGAGCGTGTTGCCGTGATCATGAACCTGGAGGTACGGCTGGCGGCCGGCGGCGTACGGCTTGGTGATGTACTGGGTGTGGTTGGCCTGGGTCAGGTTCACGATGTGCAGCTGGAAACCGACAGCCTGGAGCTGCGCGGCCACCGCCTCCACGAACTCCGTGCCGTTCGTGCCGACTTCGCCCGGCTCCATGGCCAGCTCGATCTGCTTATTGACTGGCACGCCCTGCGCCTTGGCCTGGGCCAGCAGCGACTTGGCCTTGGCCGGGTCGTACGGCCAGACCTGGATGGACGGGTTGAAGCCGTTGACGGACTTGATCACCAGTTGGCTCGCCGGCGCGCCGAGGCCGCCGAAGACCGCGCTGATCAGTTCCTTGCGGTTAATCGCGTAGTTGATCGCCTCGCGCACCAGCAGGTTGTTGAACGGCGCCTCGTCCATGCCGATCCACAAGAAGGCCACGTCCGCGATCGGGAAGGTCGACGCGCCCTTGCCGGAGGCGAACTGGTTGGGCAGGTCGACGGTCAGGTCCGCCTGCCCGGACTGCACAGCCGCCGCGCGGATCGACGGATCGCTCTGGAACAGGTAGGTGACCTGGTCGACGTCCGGCTTCTTGCCCCAGTAGCCGGGGTTGCGCACGAGCTTTACCGATTGCTGCGCGCTGTAGCTGGAGAACTTGTAGGGGCCGGTGCCGATCGGGTCGTTGGTCAGCTGGTTGGCCGGCGTCTTCGGCGAAGACATATCCACTTCGGCGAACTCGAACGGGATGATCGGGTCCGGGATCTTCGTCGTGACCTGAAGCGTGTACGGCGCGGGCGCCGATACCGCGGCGACGTTGGTCAGGTCCTGGGTGTAGTTGTGGCAGCCGAGCTTCGGGTCCATCTGGCGCTTGACCGAGATAGCCGCGTTGGCCGCGTTCCACGGCGTGCCGTCGGAGAACTTCACGTTGTGCCGCAGCGTGAACTGCCATACGTCCGGGCTTACCTGCTTCCAGCTCGTGGCGAGCAGCGGCACGATGGTGTTCTTCGCCGGGTCCTTCTCGGTTAGCGTCTCCGTGACGTTCTCGCGGAGCACCCGGCCGGTCGCGCCGAAGGTCGTCATGCAGGGGTCGACGTCGGCGGGCGCGTCCGGCAGCTCGATCGTGATGTCGAGATTCTTGCCGCTCGAGCCGCCGGCCGCCCCTGATCCGCCGCTCGAGTCGCACGCGCTCGCGGCGACGGTCACCAGGACCGCCCCGACCGCTATGGCCACGGCTGCTCTAGGCGCCGGGCGTCTCCAGGAGATCATCCTCTAGTCCTCTCCGCGAGCAACGGACACCGAAGTGCCCACTCAGTCAGAATGCAGGCCGTGTCAGTTGGGGTTGTTATGCTCTTGAGGTAAGGCAGTTATTGGAAGTAAGAAGCACCCAGCGCCTGCTGGAGTTCAAAAATGGAGCCGGTGTCGGGCTTGGGTAGCGGCAGGCGCACCGGAACGCTCGTCATCCTCGGCACGACAGGGTCGCTGGTGCCGCAGACGAGGCTCTGTTCCATGTATCCGGCGAAATCGTCGGTGTCCAGCCGCTTGCCCGGCAGCAGCGGCCAGGCGTCCGCCGCCGCGTACTGGAGCAGGAGCAACTGGCGGGTACGGGCCGACCTGTTCGGCGCCGAGCCGTGCACGGCCCGCACGTGGTGGACCGAGATCGATCCGGCGTGGCCGACCAGCGGCTTCGCCGCGCCGAAATCGACTCCGGGGCTGTCCGCCGCGATCGCGCCGCAGAAGTAGCCGTCGGTGTGGTGGCTGTACACCCCGCCGCGATGGCTGCCCGGGATCACCATCAGCGGCCCGTTCTCCAGGTCGCAGTCATCGAGCATCACCCCGACCGCGCACAGGTCGTCATTGGTGGCCGGGTAGAAGGCCCAGTCCTGGTGCCACTCGACCGGCGACCCGCCCTCGCCCGGCTTCATGTTCAGCTTCGACGTGTCGAACCTGATGGCCGGCCCGAGCAGGTCCTTGAGCACGGCGAGTATGCCGGCATGACGAGTCAGCTCCCGGTAGACCTCATGGCGCAGGTGCGGCAGCTTGATCCGGCGCACGCTCGGCCGTTCGGCGCTGTGCGCCGGTTCCAGGTCATAGACCTCGTCGTTTGCGGTCACCGCCCGGGACTGAGCGACGAACGCGTCGGTCACCGCACGCAGTCGCGTCACCTCTGGCTCGCTCAGCACGTCGTCGATGACGATAAAGCCATCGCGCCGGTAACTGTCGATCTGCTGCTCAGTAAGCGCCACGTTGCTCTCCCTGTACATCAGCATCCGCGTCGACTAGCGTGCTGAGAGTACCAGCCAGCATGTCATCTTGTATAGCAGTCTTACATTTTTATCGCGTAAGTCAGGGAAAAGTCACACGTTGTTATCGCAATCGCGGTCCGCACGAAACCGGAGCATGCATGGAATCCATCCGCATCGCCGTCGTACCCGGAGATGGAATCGGGCGCGAAGTCATGCCCGCCGCGCTCCGCGTGCTGGACGCGGTCGCGTCCGAGCACGGCTTCCGCTGCCGTTACGACAGCTACGACTGGAGCTGCGAACGGCTGCTGAAAGAAGGCGCGATGATGCCAGACGACGGGCTGGCCAGGCTTCGCGACCACGACGCCATCCTGCTCGGCGCCGTCGGCTACCCGGGCGTGCCCGATCACGTCTCGCTGTGGGGGCTGCTGATCCCGATCCGGCGGGAGTTCGACCAGTACATCAGCCTGCGGCCGGTCCGGCTGCTGGCCGGCGTGCCGTCCCCGCTGCGCGGGCACGCGCCTGGCGACATCGACATGTGGATCGTCAGGGAGAACACCGAGGGCGAGTATTCACAGCTCGGCGGCCGGTTCGCCGCCGGCACCGAGGCCGAGCAGGTGCTCCAGACCGCGGTGTTCACCCGCCGCGGAACCGATCGCGTCATCCGCTACGCGTTCGAGCTGGCGGCGCGGCTCGGCCGGCCGCACGTCACGTCGGCGACGAAGTCGAACGGGATCTACTACTCGATGCCGTTCTGGGACGAACGGTTCGGCGCCATCGCGGCGCAGTACCCGGGGGTCCAGACCGACCAGTATCACATCGACATCTTGTGCGCACGGTTCGTCCTGTCGCCGGAACATTTCGATATCGTCGTGGCCAGCAACCTGTTCGGCGACATCTTGTCCGATCTCGGTCCCGGCGTGACCGGCACCATCGGCATCGCACCGTCGGCTAACCTCAACCCCGAACGCGTGTACCCGTCCATGTTCGAGCCGGTGCACGGCTCGGCGCCCGACATCGCGGGGCGCGGTATCGCCAACCCGGTGGGCCAGATCTGGTCGGCGGCGATGATGCTCGATCACCTCGGCCAGCCCGAGGCGGCCGCCGCCGTCACCTCGGCGATCGAGGACGTGCTCGCCGACCCGGCCGCGCCGCGCACGCCCGACATGGGCGGCGCCGCCACCACCCGAGAGTTCACCGACGCCCTGATCAGCCACGTCCGCAAGCCCTCCCGCCTACCGCACACCTCCCGGCGGCCCCCCGCACGACCTGGCTAGGTGTCGGCGGGGGGGACCAGCGAGTCCAGTGCCGGGCGGACGCTCGGACAGTCGGCGATCGCGCGGAGCGCGGCTAGCGCTCGGTCCGCTGCCGCGACCCCGGCGGCCGGGGTTACCAGGCGGCGGAACTTGTCGTCGAGCTGCGCACCGCTCAGCGGGTTGCGGTGATCGCCGAGCGGGTTGATGATCTCGACGCGGATCCGCTGGCCGGACGTGGTCAGCGCGGTCGCGCGCAATCTGGTCTCGGCCGGGAACGCGGCCTCGATGTCGTCGGCGACGTGCACCGCGACGCGCCCGATCAGCGGGCGCAACGCCGGGTCGAGATAGGCTCGCTCTTCGAAGGCGGTCAGGTCGAGCCGACCGTCGGTCAGCGTCCTGGCCAGCGCATATGGCATGCTGTGGTCGGCGGTTTCCCGTGTGCGCGGATCCCACTTGGCCCTCTCGCTGGCCGTCTCGTGCCAGGCCGACCAGTACGTCTCGACCTCGACCGACTCGATCTCGCTGACGCGGCACCGCTCGCGCAGTTCGATCGCCGCCCAGACCACGGCCTGGAGATTGTACTCGACCGGCCAGTATTTGGTCTTGGTGCTCAAGATCAGGAACCGGTCCCCATCGGTGCCGAACGGCGCCAGCTCGAACGCACCGGTGACCAGGTCTTGCAGGCCGTGCCTGCCGGTGACCGGCTCGCTCGGCCCGGTCATACCCTCCCTGGCCAGAAGCACAGCGAAGGTCGCCTCCCTGGCCGCGAGGGCGGTGGCCGCGCCCTTCCACAGCGACAGCTCACCGGCCCTGGTCGCTCGCATGGGCATGATCGACACCGCCGCGATCGACAGCGCGTGCGCCGTCGTGGCAGCGTCAAGTCCGAGCAGGCTGGACAGCGCGCCGGCGGTCGCCAGACCGACGCCGAAGCCCTGATCCCAGCCGTGCTCGCGCAGCCGGGCGGCGACGGCTAGCCGAATGAAGATCTCGTAGCCGACCACCACGGCCCGGATCAGGGCCGGCCCGTCCGCGTCGATGGCGTCGGCCGCGGCCAGGACGGGTCCGAGGGCGTCGCTGGGATGCCCGCCCGGGTAGGTGTCGTTGAAGTCCAGGTAGCGGATCATCGCCGAGTTGACGAAACCGGCCGCCTCGATGTTCGTCACCGGCGTGGCCCCGCTCAGCCACCGGGCTGGCCACGGCTGTTCGCCGCTGACTCGCGGCGCCAGGTCCCGCCCGATGCGGGCGGCGGCGCAGCCGTATCCGCCGATCGCGCAGCCGATCGTGTCCACCAGCCGGTCCGTCGCGCAACGCACCACATCATCGGGCAGCGGCTGGTCAGCGATGCCGGCGCAGAAGTCCGCGAACGTGGTGATGATCGGGTCCATCCTGGCCCTTTCCGGCAACCATTCGCCTGTCTTGCATCTTTGGCAGATTGCTATACAACATGACTCGATATCTAGTAATGTCACAATACACTGACGGCCGCGACGCCAACGACTGGGGGGAGAGCCGCCTGTGCCACTCGCGGGAGAACTCATCCGCTACGATCACGCCGCCCTCACCGACTGGTGCGCCGCGGCCTTCGAGGCGGCCGGTATCGACGCCGACGCCGCCAGGGTCAGCGCCGCTGTCCTGGTCCGGACCAACTTGCGCGGCATCGACACGCATGGCGTGCTGCGGGTGCCCGGCTATATCGACAAGATCCGCAGCGGCGAGGTCAACGCCCGGCCGACGCCAACCTGCGAGGTCCAGGACGGCGTCGTGCGATACGACGGGGACGGCGGCATCGGCCAAGCGGTCATGACGACCGCGATCCAAGCGGCGATCGATGTCGCCAGGGACCGCCAGGTCACCACGTGCCTGGTCCGCCGTTCTGGTCATCTCGCCGCGATCGGGATGTTCGCGCTGCCCGCGGCCGAAGCGGGCCTGGTGGCGGTGCTCTGCCAGGAGACCCCGCCGCTGATGGCGCCGCTCGGCTCCAAACGCCCGGCGATCGGGAACAACCCGATCGCCTTCGCCTGCCCGGTCGAGGGCAGGGCGCCGCTGGTCTTCGATATGGCGACTAGCGTCGTGGCCCGCGGCAGTGTGCTGGACGCCGCCCGCGAGGGGCACGACCTGCCGCCCGGCTGGGCGATCGACGACAGCGGCCAGCCCGCTCAGGATCCGGCCGCCGCGCTGGCCGGCTCCATGCTCCCGGTCGGCGGCCACAAGGGCGTCGGCCTGGCCATGATGGTGCAGGTCCTGGCCGGCAGCCTGACCGGATCGGTGGCGGCGGAAAGCGCCAGGAAGCACGCGGCAACGAGTTCGGCGGGCAACGTGAGCGCCTTCTTGTTGCTGATCAACCCGGACGCGGCGGCCGGGCGCACCGCGTTCGACGGCCACATCCGCTCCTGGCTCGACTATTACCTGGACGCGTCTGGTCCGGACGGACGGTATCCGGGGGCGCGTGCCGCCGCCGTCGAGGCCGAGCGGACCAGGACCGGAATACCACTGACACCGGCCGGGGTGAGCGAGCTCGTCTCGCTCGGCGCCCGGCTCAACGTGCCGTTCGATCTCCTGTCGATCACCTAGGTGGAGGTTAAGGATGACTGCCAACTGGCCAGCGGGATTCGTGATCAACGACCGGGTTGCTCCGGCCGACCGTGAACTTATCGATCAGTACCGCGGCATTCCAACGGCCTTCGTCAGCGACGCGATGGGCAAGTCGACGGGCGGATACCGGCTCAGATCGTTCGGCTCGAACGAGGTGATGTGCGGTCCGGCGGTCACGGTGCGGGTCCGCCCCGGCGACAACCTCATGGTGCACAAGTCCTTCGACCTCGCCCAGCCCGGCGACGTCATCGTGGTGGACGCCGGCGGCGAGATCGCCCAGGCGATCATCGGCGGCAACATGCGGGTCACGATGATGCGCCGCGGCTTCGCCGGCATCGTCATCGACGGCGCCATCCGCGACATCCTCGAGTTCGCTGACGGCGCGTTCCCGACCTATGCGCTGGCGAACGCCCATCGCGGCCCGAGCAAGGACGGGCCGGGCGAGATCAACGTGCCGATCTCCTGCGCCGGCATGGTGGTTCACCCCGGCGACCTCGTGATCGGCGACCCGGACGGGGTGGTCACTGTTCCCAAGGAGAGCCTGCTCGACCTGCTCCCCCGGGTGCAGGAGGTGGTCAAGCGCGAGGCGCGGCTGCGCGCGCAGATCGAATCCGGCACGACAGACCCCGACCGGTTCAACTCGATCCTGCGCGCGAAGGGGTGTCCGCTCTGATGAGCGCGGATCTGATCAGCCCGGACGAGCCGGCGCCGAACCCAGTGCCCAGCCCAGCGCCGGGCACCGCGGCCGGGGCGGCGGGCGAGTCGGCGACCGCGGTGCTCAGCGCGCACGCGGCCGGACTCAGCACGGAGGACATCGATCCGGGCACCACGGCCCAGGCCCGGCGGCTCATCCTGGACACCGTCGGCGTGCTGCTGGCCGCGAGCCAGGATGACGCGATCCGCCTCCTGGCCAACTCACCGCTGGTTACCGGCTTGAGCGGATCGGATGGCTCGGCCGGGCCGGATGGCCCGGGCGGCGGCGCCACCATCATCGGGCACCGGCGGCGCACCTCGGCCGAACAGGCGGCGTTCATCAACGGGGTCGCCGGGCACCACATCGAGCTGGACGACTCGCACTCGCCGACGCAGAGCCATCCCGGGTCAGTCCTGGTCCCCGCGGCGCTGGCCGCCGCCGAACTGCGGCCCGGGGCCACCGGCGCGGACGTGCTCGCCGCCATCGTGGCCGGATACGACGTCATCGGCCGGTTCACCGACGCCGCGAACGTCGCGTCGATCTACGACCGTGGCTTCCATCCCTCCTCGGTGTCGGGTTCCATCGGCGCGGCGGCGACCGCGGGGCGCGTGCTCGGGCTGGACGCGACGCAGATGCGGATCGCGATCGGCTTCGGCGCCAGCCAGAGCTGCGGGCTGCTGACCTGGGAGGACGATCCGACACACGCGAGCAAGTCGTTTCAGACCGGCGTGGCGGCACGCAACGGCCTGCAGGCCGCGCTGGTGGCGGCTGCTGGCTATCCGGGCGCGCTCGACGCCCTGTCCGGACGGTACAACGCGGTCCGCGCCTTCGGCGGCGGCACGACCGACCTCAGCCGCCTCACCGACGGCCTGGGCACGCGGTTCTCGATCAACGAGACCGAGCTCAAGCGCTATTCGTCCTGCCGTCAGACCCACGCCGCCATCGACGCGCTGCTGGATATCGTGCAGAACGAGCACATCGATCCGGGCGACATCCGCTCAGTCTCGGTGGAACTGGCCAGGTCATCGCCTAGATGGGTGGACGGTAATCCGCTGTGGACGCACAACATCCAGTTCGTGATGGCGCTGGCCGCGTTCGAGGGCGCGGTGCTGCCGCATCACTTCACCGCCAAGTGGACGCAGAACGAGGCCGTGCTCGACCTGGCCAGCCGGATCAGCGTGACCGGCAACGACGAACTCGAGGCCGCGTTCCCCGCGGCGAAGGGCGCGATCGTGCGGGTGACCACCGCGGCCGACCTGACCGAGCGCTCGGTGCCGCTGCCGCTCGGCCACCCGCGCAACCCGATGTCCGACGAGCAGATCGAGGACAAGTTCAGCCGGCTGGCGGGCAGCGTGCTGGCCGCTGACCCGCTGCGGGCGCTGCGCACGGCGCTGGCCGGGATCGAGCGACTGCCCGATCTGCGCGGCGTGCTCGCCCTACTGTCCGGCCAGGCCGGCGGGGACGCATGACCGCGAGCACGCGGGGCGACCCACGGCCGGCCCCCCGGATCTACGTGCGGCAGGAACTGCATCCGGCAGCAATGGCGCTGCTGGCCGGCAGCGGCATCGGGTATGCCGTCGGGTACGGCCCGGAGGCAGTGCCATTCGACCAGGTCAGCGACACGATCGAGGGCGTCGTGGTGCGCTATGACGGGATCCCCGCCGCGGACATCCGCCGCGCGCCGCGGCTGGCCGTGATCGCGCGCTGCGGCGTCGGCTACGAGAACATCGCGGTGGCCGAGGCCGCCGGACGAGGGATACCCGTCTACATCACCGCCGGCGCGAACGCGCTGTCGGTGGCCGAACACGTGTTCACACTGGCGCTGGCCGTCCTCAAGGCGATCCCCCGGTGGGACGCGCTGGCCAGGGAAGTGCCGCCCGATCTCGACTGGCAGCGGGAACACAGCCTCGCGCACAACATCACCGGCACGACGCTCGGCCTGATCGGAACCGGGCGCATCGGCCGCGAGGTAGCGCGCATCGGCCGGCATGGTTTCGGCATGAAGCTGCTCGCCTACCATCCCACCCGGACGCAAGGAACCGGGGACTGGGTGGACGTGCCGTTCTGCACCAGCCTGGACACGGTGCTCGGCGCCAGCGACGTGATCAGCATCCAGGCCCCGCTGACGGCCGCGACCAGGCAGATGTTCGGCGCGGCGCAGTTCGCGCGGATGAAGCCGACCGCGATCTTGGTCAACGTCGCCAGGGGCGAGATCGTCAACGACGCCGACCTGGCCGCCGCGCTCGAGGACAGAGTGATCGCCGGGGCCGGCATCGACGTATGGCAGCACAAGCTCCCCGCCCTGGGGAACCCGCTGCTCAAGGCGGGAAACGCGGTGCTGACGCCGCACCGGGCCGGCCGGACCGAGGAAGCGCAGCGGGACATGGGCGTCTGGGCGGTACGAGCAGTGCTGGAAACCCTGGCCGGAGCCTCCCCGTCGCATGTCCTGGACGTCACCCGGCTATGAGCGCTCAGCCCGCAGCGAAGAAAGGACCAGGACGGTGACAGAGCTTCGATCGAGCCTGGCTGGCATCTGCGCGATAACCGTGACGCCCTTCGGCAGCGATCTGGCGGTCGATGAGGCGGGGTTGCGGAAGATCGTGGCGCAGGTCGACGAGGGGGCCGACTCGATCGCCGCCTGCGGCGGCCTGGCCGAGTACTACGCGCTGTCCGCCAGTGAACGCCGGCTCGTCGCCGACGTGACCGTCGCGGCGGCGCGGCGGGCGCCGGTCATCGTGGCCGTGGGACTGGGCATCGAGAACGCGATCGAAGAGGCCAGGCACGCCGAGCTGGCCGGCGCTGCGGGCATCATGATCCACCCGCCGCCCCAGCCGTACACACATCCCGATGGCCTGGCCAGGTACTACCGCGCCATCTGCAGCTCGGTCGACATCGCCGCCGTCGGCTACATCCGTGACCCCGCCCTCACCGCGGACGACCTGCGCGAACTCATCACAATCGAGAATCTGGCCGGCATCAAGTACGCGGTTAACGACATCCGCGCGTTCGCCGGTATCGTCGACGACCTGCGCGGGGTACGCGATATCGCGTGGGTCTGCGGCACGGCCGAGGCGTGGGCGCCCTTCTTCTGGCTGGCGGGTGCCGTCGGGTACACCTCCGGCATCGCGAACTTCGCCATCCGCGAGTCCGCCATGCTGCGCGACGCGCTCGGCCGCAGCGACGGGCCGGCTATCCGCGCCGCGTGGGGCCGACTCCGGCTGCTCGAGGATCTGCGGTCCTCGGCGCGGGAGGCGAACAGCATCGCCGTGGTGAAGGCGGCCACCGAACTGTGCGGGTTCGGGCTGCGCACGGTCCGCCCGCCGCTGCGTTCGCTGCCGGACGATGACGTTGCCCGGCTCAGTGCGCTGCTCGCGGACTGGGATATCCCCGCGCTCGCGGCCCTGCCCCGCTGAACCCATCGCTCGCTGTACTTCATCGCCCGCTGAACGCGGTCGCGGTCACCACTGAACGAGGCTCGGCAACAGAGCCCGGTAAACGAGAGGTCCGACGTGCCAAACCCAGACGAGCAGCGTGCCGCCGCCGCCCTCATCCGCGTCGCCGAGACGCTATCCCTCGGTGCCGAAGACATCGCCGCCCTGCACAGCTACGACGACGCCGATGTATCAGTCGGCGAGGCGCTGCAAGTCGCGGTCATCAACCGCTGGCGCGAACGCGGCGAGCAGCCTGGAGCATGGAAGATCGCGTGGACATCGCGCGCGGCGCGCGATTCCGGCGGTGCCGGGTACCGGCCGTTCGGCTACATCCGGCAGAGCCGGGTCTTCGCCAGCGGAGCGACGGTGACGCTCGACGCCACCCCGGCGATAGCGCTCGAACCGGAGATCTGCCTGGTCATCGGCACCGAGCTGGGCGGTGCGGAGGTAACCAGGGACGAGGCGAGGAACGCGGTGCGGGCAGTGGCGCCCGCCTTCGAGATCATCTCCCGCCGCCTGCCGACCGGGCTCTCCCGCGCCGTACAGGTCGGGGATGCCATGGGTAACTGGGGCTTGGTCGTGGGACCAGAGCACGCGTCCGACCTCGCCCTGGACCGGCTGCCGGTGCAGGTATCGCGAGACGGCGAGGTGATCTCCGCCGGCACCAGCGAGCCGGACATCCTGGACGACCCCTTCCTCTCCCTCGCTCGCGCGTGCGCGATCTTCGCCGCGCACGGGCTGTCCCTGTCGCCAGGCCAGCGCGTCATCACCGGCTCGATCCTGGACCGGATCCCGGCTAGGCCGGGCGAATCGTTCACCGCCACGTTCGGCGAGCTGGGGACGGTATCGGCATCGCTGGCCGGGGCAGACCAGTGATTCCGCGATGACCATGGTCGGCCGGGGCATGGCGGAGATCCTGCACGCCGCCGGAGTACGCCGGATGTACACGGTGCCCGGCGAGAGCTTCCTCAGCCTGCTGGACGGCGTGGACGCCCACCCCGGCATCCGCCTCATCTCGACCCGGCACGAGTCCGGCGCCTCCTTCATGGCCGACGCCGAGGCCAAGATGACCGGCCGGCCCGCCGTGGTCGCCGCGACGCGCGCGGTGGGCGCGGCGAACCTCGCCATCGGCGTCCACACGGCGCACCAGGACTCCAGCCCGATGGTGGTCGTGCTCGGCCAGGCGGACAGCGGCTTCCTCGGCCGGGAGAGCTTCCAGGAGATCGACCTCGAGGCGTTCTACCGGCCGATCACGAAATGGTCGGCCGCTGTTCGCCGCGCCGACCGCATCCCGGAGATGCTGAGCAGGGCCGTTCGGATCGCGCGCAGCGGCCGCCCCGGACCAGTGATGATCAGTATCCCCGGCGACCTGTTCGAGGCCGATGTCGCGGACGCGGAGGTGGACATCGCGCGGCGGCGCGTGCTCGGCGAACTGGCCGGACCTGCGCCGGATCCGCGCGTCATCCGCCGCGTCGCCAACCGGCTGGCCAGCGCGCGCAGGCCGGTGCTGATAGCCGGCGCCGGCGCCCGGCCGGCGCCCGCGGAGCTGACAGCGGTCGCCGAAGCCTACGCGGTCGGCGTGTACGCGGCATTCCGGCGACAGGACGTCTTCCCCAACGATCACCCGAACTATCTCGGCCATCTCGGGTTCGGAAACGAGGACGGCTGTCTCGCCGCGCTGCGCGAGGCCGACCTGGTCCTGGTCGCCGGGTCGCGGCTGAGCGAGGTCACCACGAGCGGCTACACGCTGCCGCCGCCCACAGCCGAGGTGATCCAGATCGACGTCGACGCCGCGGTGATCGGCTCAACAGTTCCCGCTGCGCTCGGCGTCGTCTGCGACGTCGGGGACGCGCTGCGCGAACTGCTCGCAGTCGCCGGGCAGATCCAGGTGCCGGACCGGGACTGGTCGCGAGCGCACGCCGCCTATATGGCCGCGAGCCGGCTGCCGCCGCCACGTTCCGCCGAGCCGGTGAACCCGTCGCAGGTCATCGGTGCGATGCGCGCCGTCCTGCCCGAACAGGCCGTGATCGCCAACGACGCGGGAAACTTCGCCACGTTCCTGCACCAGTACTGGCCGTTCCGGTACCCCAGGTCACAGGTCGCCCCGGCAAACGGCGCGATGGGCTACGGCGTGGCCGGCGCTATCGGGGCCAAGCTGGCCGCGCCGCACCGCCCGGTCGTCGGCGTGGCTGGCGACGGCGGCTTCGCCATGTCGGCGATGGAGATCGAAACCGCCGTACGCGAAGACGTCGACGTCACCCTCATCGTGCTAAGCAACGGGTTGCACGGGACGATCGCGATGCATCAGGCCCGCGCGTACGGCCGGCTGGCCGGCGTCAGGATCGGGCAGATCGAGGTGGCGGGCATCGCCCGAAGCCTCGGCGCGGCCGGGATCAAGGTCGACGATGCCGCGGACCTAGCCGACGCGCTGGCTGAGGCCTACTCGACCCCGGGGCCGGCCGTGGTCGAGGTGCGCACCGATCCGCTGCTCATCTCCCCCGCCAACGTACTCGGCGTCGAGATCGACGATCTCCGGCCCGCCGACCCTCGCCGGTAGGAGACAACAGATGCGACAAGAACCCCAGGTGGCGGCCACCGATCCGGTCGCCACCTTCGGTCCGATCCCGCCCGCGCTGCTAGCCCGGCTCGCCGCGGACTACCCGCGGGCGCTGCGGCACCTACCGGTCACGCCGGCCCGCGCCGAACTCGCCGCCGCGGAACGGGCCCGTGTCATCGTCACCACCAGCAAGGCCGGCCTGCCCGCGGCCGTCATGCGCGACCTGCCCCAGCTCGCCGCGATCATTAACTTCGGGGTGGGCTGGGACAAGATCGATCTCACCGCGGCCAGCGCCCGCGGCCTGGTGATCAGCTACACGCCCGACGTGGTCACCGACTGCGTCGCCGACATCGCGGTCGGCCTGCTCATCGCGACGCTCAGGTCGCTGCCGGCCGCGGACCGGTTCGTCCGGGACGGCCTGTGGCTGGCCGGGCGGTACCCGGACACCACCAAGGTCAGCGGGCAGCCGGTCGGCATCGTCGGACTCGGCCGCATCGGCCGCGCGATCGCGCGGCGGCTTGACGGTTTCGGCTGCCAGATCAGCTACAACTCGCGCAGCCCGCACCCGGACGCACCCTACCGGTACGTGCCGGAACTGACCGAACTCGCCCGGTCCTGCCGCGCGCTGATCATCACCGCGGCGGGCGGGCCGGAGACCGCGGGGCTCATCTCACGCCCGGTGCTGACCGCACTCGGCGACGGCTACCTGATCAACGTCGCCCGCGGTTCGCTGGTCGACGACGACGCGCTGATCGACCTGCTCGCCGCGGGACGGCTGGGCGGGGCCGGCCTGGACGTGTACGCCAGCGAACCCGAGGTGGCCGCGAAGCTGCTCGCGCTGCCCAACGTGGTGCTGCTCCCGCATATCGGCACGGCGACCAGGGAAACGCAGGACGCCATGGCCGACCTGACGGTCCGCAACCTAGACCTGTTCCTGCGTGAGGGATCCGTGCTCACACCTGTGCCGGTCACAGGTCGAAACTCAGGACCTTCCCGTCCGGCTGAAGGTGGTGCATGAGATGGCGGCACGCCCGCTGCAGGTGAGCGGTGAGTTCTTCCTGCGTGGCCTCTACGTCGCCGCGTTCGATCAAATCGAGCAATGCGGCGTGGCCGTCCGCGATCGGCTCGGGCGTGCGCAGGTGATTGGCCTGCACCTGGGCCATGCACAGGCGCACCTCACCCATGAGCGAGCGGTACAGCCGGCTCAGCCGCAGGCTGCCGATCGACTCGACCAGCGCGGTGTGGAAGTCGATGTCCAGGCTCACCACCTTGGCCAGCGGCGGCTCCTTCTCCGCAGCCGTGGCGCGCAGTGCCGCTAGCGCCTCCCGCGCGGCGGGTGGCACCTGTGCCCGGTTCGCCAGCACCGTGACGACCTCCCGCTCAAGGAACAGCCGGGTCCGGTACAGGTCGTAGATGTCCTCGGCGGTCAGGATCGGCACCCGCGCTGTCTTGTTCGACGAACGCCGCAGCAGTCCCTCGCTCACCAGCCGTTCCAGCGCCGACTTAGCCGTCGGCCGCGCCACGGAGTAGTGGCTGGCGATCTCTGCCTCGGCCAGCGGGTCTCCCCCGGCTAGGTCTCCGATCAATATCCGCTCCCGCAGGGCGTCATGCAGCGCATCCACGAGGGAGGGAACCTCCAGGCTCGTAGTGCTGGGCGACCGATCCATCCAGGCCTCCTCGACCCACAACCCCGCGGCCGGATGGCATGAGACACATCACCCGGCAGACTAGTTCACCAGTCATATTGTATGGCAACACCCGCGCAGTTCGTGACGGCCGTCCGGGATAGATGTGTGTCACCTGGAACACGACGCGATGTCCCGGACGGCACGCCGCGATCGCGATCGCGATCGCGATAATCCAACCAGGTTCCGACCCCGCGTGCCGAGTCCGAGTCGGCAGGGTGCCCGGCTGATCGCTGATTGTCGTTCCGGGACTCAGGACTCACCGATTATGGCCGCGCCGGATCACCGCACCGGCCTTCAGCGGGTTTGCGAACGCAGTTCGGGCGGCAGCCAGCCGAAGCTGTCGGCGCTGGCGTGTGACGGCCGGTATTCCAGGCCGATGTAACCGGGGTACGCGCTCTCCGCGAGCAGCCCGAATAGCTCGCCGAAATCGAGCTCTCCGGTACCTGGCTCATGCCGGTCAGGCACGTCAGCGATCTGCACGTGGCCGATTCTGGGCAGCGTCGCGGTCAGGATTCCGCGGACGTCCTCGCCGTTCCTGGTGAGGTGGTAGACGTCGGCGAGCATGCGGGCGTTAGTCACGCCTTCCTCTCGTTCGAGGCGATCCAGCAGGGCTATGATCTGCCGCGCGTGGAGCAGCGGGTACTGGCCGTTCTCTCCGTCGGTGAGCGGTTCGAGAAGCAGGTCCCCGCCAACCGTTGCCACGGCATCGGCCGCGATTGTGAGGTTCTCCATCGCCAGCTCGTCCTGGCGTTCGGGCGGAACGCCAGGCAGGCGCTGCCCGTAGAGCGCGTTGAACGCACGGCAGCCGGTCCGCTCCGCGATCGCCGTCAGTACGTCCAGGCTGTCCCTGAACTCCTGCTCACGGCCGGGGACCGAGAGGACTCCGCGCTCGCCGGCTGGCATGTCCCCGGCGAACAGGTTAAGGGCTACCAGCTGCGTCCCGGCGTTCGCGATTGACGTCACGAAATCGTCTACGTCACGGTCCGCCGGAACGGGTTCGCGGAACGGCCACCAGAACTCGACCGCGTCGAAGCCTGCTGCGGCGGCAGTCGCGGCGCGGTCGGTCAGCGGGAGCTCGGTGAACAGGATCGACAAGTTGACATCGAACTTCAGGTCGCCGGATGTCATCGCAAGTCCGCGGACAACGCGGTGGCTAGGAACGGGACCTTGACGGCCACGCCGTCAGGCGACGGCCCGCCCGGCACATCGGGCGTAGGCGTTGCCTGCAACTTGCGCTCCCTGTTATCGAAGGTCACGAGCGTGAACTGATTGGTCCGACCAGCCAGTAGCTTGGTTCCTATACCAAGGCTTCAGAGGTGTCAACTAGGTGGTTAGACCAATGCCGTCCGGCCCGTTCGTACTGAAGGCCGTCGACAAACGAAGGTCTACGCCTCGATCGTGGAGCAAATCCTGGCCGGAATCAGATCGGGAGCATTCCCGCCGGACAGCGTGCTGGCCCCCTAACGAGAGTTAGCCGCACAACTCGGCGTAAGCCGGGATCCGTCCGCGAGGCCATGAGGTTCCTCGAGCACGCAGGCGTGCGGGATGTCCGGACCGGCAGCCACACGCCCGCCCGGGGTGCACAGCCGCCACGGGATCCTGACCATCCCCGATGGTCTCCCGCCCGTCATCCGGCAAGCTGCCGGAGGCAGCCGGCACCGAGTTGCTCCACGCGCTGCGCCAGGGCAACGTCACGGCGCTGATGAACCAGCATGCGAAAGCACCTGCACCGCCCAGCCGTCCCCGCCCGCGCCGCTACGGTCCCCCGCAAGCCCAGCCCGGCCGAACGCAAAGCTGCGTCCTACAGCACCCTGAACGTCCGGCGGATCATCGTCACGCCCCAGGCTCGCGCCGTCCTCGACATGCTGCTCCGCGCCGAGATCACCGAGGCTCATGGCATCGACATCGACCAGATCTGCGTCCGCTGCCCGCTGAGCCGGAACACCATCTACCCCATCATCAGCAGACTCGTCAGCGCCCGCTGGGTCAGCAGGCAGCCGGAAACCCCGCAGTCGAGGCGCGGCCGCGCCGGCCCAGGCAAAGGCGGCCCGCCATTCATGCGGTATTCGCTCACCGACGACGGGCGCACCGCCACAATGCACGAGCTAAACGAACTCAAGCCCTGACCACCGCCCGGAGCCCGCCCGGCCCGCGGCCATCCGGCCACGCGCGCGAGGACTGCCTCGCTTATGCCCTTGATGCAAGCGAGGAATACGGAATCTGGGGCGGCCTCGACCCAGCGAACAACGCAATCTCCGCCGCAAGACCAAGCCGCCAGCTGCGAAAGACAAGGGAGCAGCATGACACCCGAACAGCGACACCTGCGCGCCCAGATCGCCGCCAACACCCGATGGTCGCGCCCCATGGCCCGCCTCAATCAAGCCGAAGCCGCACACGCAGTCACCTTCGCCCGCCTCGAACGGCACGTCGACCCTGACCACCTCATGAATGGCGAGGAACGAACGATTCTTGTCCGGGCAGCGGCACGGCACCTCTCAGTCAGCCTGAACGCTGCTCGCCTACGTCAACGGACATCGACTCAGTCAGCCGCATCCTTATGCCATTTCGCCACTCAATCCCCCAATTCACTATGGTCTCGGAATAGCCCACAGACCCCGGCCAATGAGTACGTCCGACGTGCGCACGCGAAAAATTGCAATCTTCGAATGTTGCAGTGATCGAAGTGCAGTCGCGGAAATCGGCACCGGCAAAATCGACCTTGGAAAAGGTATTCCCTTTCCCGTCCGACCGGGGACCCAAGGTCGCCCTACGAAGATTGGCCGAACAG
>DASXDG010000400.1:0-1703 GCA_036490795.1 Streptosporangiaceae bacterium | reverse complement strand
GGGGGAAAGCGTGGGACGCAACCGCTCCGGGGTACTCGAGCTAGCCGTGCTCGGGCTGCTGAACGGAACGCCGATGCACGGCTATGAGCTGCGCAAGCGCCTGTACACCGTGCTGGGCGCGTTTCGCGCGCTTTCCTACGGATCGCTGTATCCCTGCCTGCACGAGCTTCAGGACGCCGGGCTGATCGCGGCGGAGCAGGACGAGCCGGAGCTGCCAGCCCCGGCCGGAACGGCGCGGGCGCGGGCGGGCCGCCGGTCACTGAAGGTGTACCGGCTGACCGCCGACGGCAAAGAGAGGCTGGCCGACCTGCTCGGCGAGGGCGGCCCGGCGGCATGGGAAGACGACGGGTTCGGCGTTCACTTCGCGTTTTTCGGGCAGACCAGGGCCGACGTCAGGCTCCGGATCCTCGAGGGCCGGCGCAGCAGGCTCGAGGAACGGATGGAGGCCATCCGGGCTGCCTTCACGCGCACCAGGGAGCGTGTGGACCGGTACACCCTGGAATTGCAGCGCCATGGCCTGGAATCAGTGGAGCGGGAGGTCCGGTGGCTGAACGAGCTGATCGCATCTGAGCGGCAGGCCAGCGGAGACGACAACATTTCCGAGAATTCCGAGAAGGAGTCATCCTGATGGGTAAGGTGCGCATCGCCATTGCTGGGGTGGGCAACTGCGCCAGCTCCCTGGTGCAGGGACTGGAGTATTACCGGGACGCCGACGACGGCGCCCGTGTTCCCGGCCTCATGCATGTCCGGTTCGGGCCGTACCACATCAGCGACGTCGAGGTTGTCGCCGCGTTCGACGTGGACGCCAAGAAGGTCGGCTGCGACCTGGCCGACGCCATCCACGCCAGCGAGAACAACACCATCAAGATCGCCGAGGTGCCGCCGACCGGCGTGACGGTGCAGCGCGGGCCGACCCTGGACGGCCTGGGCGAGTACTACCGGGAGATCATCACCGAATCCGACGAGCCGGCCGCGGACGTGGCCCAGGTGCTGCGCGAGACCGGCGCCGACGTCCTGGTCTCCTACCTGCCGGTCGGTTCCGAGCAGGCGGACCGCTACTACGCCCAGTGCGCCATCGACGCGCACGTGGCCTTCGTGAACGCGCTGCCGGTGTTCATCGCCTCCGACCCGCAGTGGGCCGCCAGGTTCACCGAGGCCGGCGTCCCGATCATCGGCGACGACATCAAGTCCCAGGTCGGCGCCACCATCACGCACCGCGTGATGGCCAAGCTGTTCGAGGACCGCGGGGTCGAGCTGCTCCGCACCTACCAGCTGAACTTCGGCGGCAACATGGACTTCATGAACATGCTGGAGCGCAAGAGGCTCCAGTCGAAGAAGATCTCCAAGACCCAGGCGGTGACCTCCCAGATCCCGCACGAGATGGAACGCGCCGCGGTGCACATCGGCCCGTCCGACCACGTGCCGTGGCTGGACGACCGGAAGATGGCCTACGTCCGGCTCGAGGGCCGCGCGTTCGGCGACGTGCCGCTCAACCTGGAGTACAAGCTCGAGGTGTGGGACTCGCCCAACTCCGCGGGCGTCATTATCGACGCGGTGCGCGCGGCCAAGATCGCCCTGGACCGGGGCATCGGCGGCCCGGTGATCTCGGCCAGCTCGTACTTCATGAAGTCACCGCCGGAGCAGTACGGCGACGACGTCTGCCGGGACCTGGTCGAGGAGTTCATCCGCGGCGAAGTCGCCCG
>DASXDG010000399.1:0-35560 GCA_036490795.1 Streptosporangiaceae bacterium | reverse complement strand
GCTCGGTCACCGTGTGCACCCAGTGCGCCGCCCGCCGCGAGATAACCCCTGACGACCTGATCCCCGGCATCCGCATCGCCGGCGCAGCGACGTTCGTCGCCGAGATCATGGCCGACAACGCCCAAGCCCTCGTCTACTAGGTCTCGCCACAACCGGGTCCGCCAGGATCTGACCCCGCCCGAGCCGACCCAGGCTCGCCCGGGCCGGCGTCGGCACGCACAGGTCGGCCCCGCGTGAGCTGACCCAGGCCGCACAGGTCACAAGTGCCACTCTGGCCTCAGCCGAACCAGGCTTGCTGAGGATTAACGCGGTACTTCTGTTTATCGCGGAAGAAAACCTTGCTGTGAGCATGGTTTTTTACCGCGTTGGACCTATTTACCGTGTTGACGGCGATACCCCCGGTGTGGATGGGGTTGCTGTTACGGTTGATGCCAGGGGGGCTGCTGGTTCCGGTGCGGCTGCCGGTGCCGGTGCCAGCGCGCCGCTGGTGCCGGCGCGGCTGCCGGTGCCGGTGCGGCTGCCGTCGCCGGCGCCTGTGCGCCGCTGGTGCCCGCGCCTGTGCGCCGCTGGTTCCGGTGCGGCTGCCGGTGCCGGTGCCGGTGCGGCTGCTGGTGCCGGTGCGGCTGCCGGTGCGTCCCCCGGCGCGACACTTGTGAGACGTTGGTGCGTTGGTTGTGAGATAAGACCGCGGCTAGGCGCTCGCGGCGCAGTTCGGTGACCAGTTGCTCTTGGCGGGGGTCGATCGCGGGGAGGGTCGCGCCGGTGACCCAGCGCAGCAGCAGGTCGGCCAGGCTCGGGTTGCGGACCAGGGCGGGGCCGTGCAGGTAGGTGCCCAGCAGGTGGCCGGTGTACGCGCCCTCGGTGCCGTCGCCGTTCCCGACCGCTCCGTTGAGCACCGTGGCGAGCGGCTTCACGCCAGGGCCGCGGTGGGTGACGCCCTGGTGGTTCTCGAAGCCGGTCAGTCGTTCCACCCCGAGATCGGGATCCACGTCGGCCGTGATCTCGCCGACTCCGCGGCGTTCGCCCCGGCCGCTGCGCAGGTCGGCCAGCCCGAGGCCGGGCACTGGCTCGCCCTCGACGCCGCCGAATTCGGTGCCGATGATCTGGTAGCCGGCGCACACCGCGAACACGACCGCGCCGCGGCTCGCCGCCTTGGCCAGCCCGCCGTCGGTGCGCAGACGGCGCGCGGCGAGGATCTGCGGCAGGTCCTCGCCGCCGCCCAGCAGGTAGATGTCACCGTCGGCGGGTATCCGCTGATCGGAGTTGACCTGGGCGATCTGGACGTTGATGCCGCGCAGCTGGGCGCGGCGGGCGAGCACGAGCATGTTTCCCCGGTCGCCGTAGGTGCTGAGCAGGTCCGGATAGATCCAGACCAGGCGCAATGCCGACGGTCCCATCGCTGACCTCCTAAGCTGTGCGCCCGACGACGGCGCGGATCTGCTGGAACGCCGTGTAGTTCGCGATCACTTCCATGCTGGGCGACTGAGCCAGCTCGATCGCCTCGTCCACCGAGGCGGCGAGGCGGAACACCACCTCGTCCGTCTCCAGCCTCACCGCGAGGTCGATCGCACGCTCTCCGGTCACGAACACAGTCCTGCCGCGCAGCCGCCGGTAGTCCACATCCCACAGCCACGAGGTGTCCTTGCCGTCAGGAACCTGTGCGTTCACGGCCAGCAGGACAGGCCCTGGCCCGAGCACGTCTAGTGCCTCCAGCCAGCCAGCCGGGTTCTTGGCCAGTAGCAGCCGCAGTTCACAGCCATGGCGGCTGACCTGTGTGTACCGGCCAGCCACGGACTTCACCTGGGCCACCGCCGGCAGCGCCTGGGTCACGTTCACGCCGAACACCTCGGCGACCGCGAGCGCCATCACCGCGTTCGACCGGTTGGCCCGTCCTGGCAGCACGAGATCGAGCGGCCGTGCCCGGCCCGCCGGATCGATCACCTGGTCATCGAGCAGCATCCACCGGACCGGCGGCCGCCGGTAAGAGCATTCGCGGCAGTGCCATTCGTCGCCCTCGCGCTGCAGGTGCGAACCGCAATTCGGGCAGCACCAGGAATCGTCGTGCCAGCGCTGGCCCGCGGCCACCCAGGTGACCTGGCGCGCCTCTCCGGCCGCCCAGGCCACCAGCGGATCGTCCGCGTTGGCGATCACCCGGCAGTCCGGGGCGGCGGCGAGTGCCGCTCGCCAGCGGCGGGCGAGCATCCAGATCTCCGCGGCGCGGTCCATCTGGTCGCGGCTCAGGTTGAGCAGCACGACCACCCGCGCCCGTGTCTTCTCCAGCATCGCCGGGATGTACTTCTCGTCGGTCTCCAGCACGGCGATCGTGGCGTCTGGCGCCTTGGCCAGCGCCGATACCATGCCGGCCTCCATGTTGGCGCCGAACGCGTTGGAGGCGATCGGCTGGCCGAGCGTACCGAGCGCCGCGCTGATCAGCCGCGTCGTGGTGGTCTTCCCGTTCGTGCCGGTGACAAGGACCACCTGGCGGCCCTGCGCGAGCATGGACAGCAGGTCCGGCTGCAGCCGGAGGCCGATGACCCCGCCGATAACGGAGCCGTCGCCGCGGCCGGCCAGCCGCGAGGCCCGGCCCGCGGCACCGCCGACTGTGGCGGCGAGGCGGGCGCGCAGCGGAAGTTGTGAGCGCCTGGACGGCGGGCTGGAAGTGCTCATCTCGGTCCCGATGCTATCCGGTCGCGGCCTGGCAAAGGTCCTGCTCCCCGGATGACACGATCAGGCGGCCAGGCCAGGACAGCACCACCTCAAGCCAGCCGGGTCCGGCGCCGTGCCCGGCCGTGCCGAGCATGCGGGCCGCGTAGCGCAGGCGTTCTGACTGGTCGCGGCCGATACCGACGATGACCAGATCGGCGGCGATGCCCTTACCGGGTTCGGCGCCGAGCAACGCGGTCGTGGCGATGGCCCGGTTCGGCTCGTGGTCCATGGACAGGCGGTGCCGGTTCAGGCCGGCCAGGCGGTCGGCGACGGTGATGCCAGGCCAGTCGACCAGGCCGGTCAGCCCGAAGTCCAGCGGGGGCGCGACGTCGCCGGGATCCAGCTGGTGGTGGGCGAGCGGGTGCAGCCGTTCTGCTTCGTGCAGCCAGCGCAGCTGCGGGATCACCCAGAATTGCCCGGCACGCGGCGGGCTCGGCTGCGCCGCGGCCGGGTACTGGCCCGTGGTGGCGAGCTGACCCGCGGCTACCGAGGCGACGGCCGCGGTCAGGCGTGCGGGGTGGTAGCTGTGCCGCAGTGCCACGGCCCGCGACGCGACCGCGGCGTCCACTACGGTCGCGAGCAGGCATTCTCTCGCCCGCGCGTCCCTCGGCTGGTGCGACGCTTGCAGCAACGGCTGCGGCACGTGCGGTAGCGGCCGTCCGGTGATGAACGCCAGCACCAGCGCCTGCGCCCACAGTCGCAGCCATACCTGAGCATCTGCCGCCGCCCGCAGGTCCGCGTCGTGCAGCTCGCGTCCGGTGCAGGGACGCTGCCGGCATTGCAGGCCGCACGCCGCGGAACGGCGGCCGAGCAGCGGCACCTGGACCCGCGCCGGTTCGTCCTTGACGACGTCCCTGTCCTCGTCGGGCCGGGCCAGGATCACGTCGGCGCCGGCGGCGCGGACGTCGTCGAGGAGCCGGCGCAGGCGGCCATGGGGCGTGGCGACCACTACGGTGAGCCGCCTGGCCCGCGGTTGCTGGGCACGGAGCTGTCCGGCTAGCCGGAGCAGGAACACGCCGGTGAAGAACGCCGCGGCCTCCTCACCGGCGATGCCCCCGGTCAGGAAGATCGTGTTGGCGTCGGACAAGGCGGCCAGATCGACCGGATGCCCGCCGGCCAGGAACCGGCCGGCCTGGTCCGTCCACAGCGGTGCCAGCGTGACGTCACAGAACGCGCGGATCGCCGCTCGCGCCGCGACGTCGCAGCCCAGATCCGCGGCCGCCACGGCGGCGGCACGGCACAACCCGGCGAACCTCGGCACACCGGGTGGTGCGACGGCGCCTGGCAGCGCCCCGCCGGCGGCCAGGTCCCAGCCGTGATCGACGTACACCCGCCGCAGCGCCAGCCGGATCGCGGCCCGCACCGGGCCGGACGGATGGAAGGCGGCTTCCAGCAGTTCCGCCAGGCGTTCGGCATGTGCCTGCACCGGGCATCCCGGCGACGGCTCGAACGGATCGACCGTGACCGGAATGTCCCTGAGTTCACTCACGTCGATGACCGTCGCGTCTGACCCGGGCGGGGCGGCGCCGGGGCGCGATGTCACGGCCAGCCATGGCGTATTCGCGGCGGTGAGCCGGGCCAGTACCGCCCGTATTTCCGGGGGCCGCGTGTCATCAGCAGAACGAGACGGGAGGGTCACCCTGTGTGAATATCAGCTCCCCGACAGGTGCGCTACCGCTATCGGGAATTCCCTTGGCGGCGCCAGTCGAGGCGTGGCGGCGGCGGTCCGAGGTTCGGCGGACCGGAGCTGAAGGAGGTCGCCGGAGCGCTCGGGCTGGTCAGTGCCGGAGGGGTGCCGGGCTGCTCGTTCGATAGCTCGCGCGATTCGCCGAGAGTGAGCATGGTCGCGCTGCTCAGGCTGCCGATACCGGGGTTCACGTCGGCCAGGACCAGCTCCCGGCCGGCCGGGCCCGCGTAGCTGAGGATCATCGCGCTGGCGGGCAGGCGCTGAAGCTCGTACTGCTCCACCAGGAACTCCCTGGATCGCTGCGCGGCGTGCGCCAGGGACTCGCTGGCACCGCTCGCGGCGGACGTACTCTGGCCCCACGCGGTGCTCTCGCTGAGGCCCGCGCTGACCGAGTCCGCCGTCCCCTCCGTGTGCGAATCCGAGGCCTGCCCGCTGTGCGAAACGCTGCCAGCGCCCAGCGGCAACTGCCCGCTGCTCCGGCTCGTGCTCCGGCTGGTGCCCAGCGACGCGCTGCGGCTGGCCGATCGCGAACCGGTCACCGAACCAGTGCGGCCGGATGTGCTCGTGTACGAGCCCGTGGTCGTGTCCGTGACGGACTCACCGACCGTCTCGGTGAGCTGTGACAGCACGAACCGGTGCTCGGTACCGATCTGCTCGCTGGCTGCCTTGGCGTCCTCGGCGTTGCCCAGACGCATGAACCCGATGGCGGCGTTACCCCGGCCCAGCCGCTGCCGCACTGGCGCAGAGAGATCACGGTAGGCAAGAACGAGCCCGGTACCCGTGCGCTCGCAGGCGCCGGACAGCCGGTCGAGTATGTCCGCGCGCAGCCGCTCGGCGGCGAGCACGAACACCGTGTGCTTACCGCCACCGGGTTCGGCCCGGCGCAGGACGTGGGCCAGCGACACCGCCAGGTACGCGGCGAGTACCTGCCCGTCCACCGCGCCGGCCCGGCGGCTGATGGCCAGCACGCGGAGCGTGTGGTCTCGCGCCGAGTCGTCCTGCCTCCTGTCCACGCCCAGCGCGGCCAGCGTGCGCAACTGCGATTCCAGCGTCCAGGCGCGTTCGATCACCACGCGGCCGGCGGCGCCCGCGCCGAACGCGGCTCGCACCCGGTCCACCTGGTCCAGGTCGAGCAGGTCCGCCGCCACGTCATCGGCCGGGTCGCCGATCTGCGCCAGGGCCCGCAGCGCCGCGGCCACCCCCGCGACCGTCGCCCGGTCACCGAGGATGGTGATGATCCGGTCCAGGATCGAGGTGTCGAACGACAGGTCCTTGGTCGACCCGTGTTCCTCGGTCGCGCTCACCGTCAGCGAGAGGACGTCGGCGAGATCACGGCCGCGGAGGCTGAATCCACCGGGCACCAGTCCCAGGCCGTGATCAAGCATGGGCAGGTCATCGGGAAGTATCCGCACCTGCCGCGGCCACGCTTCGGCGGAGCCGGCGAAGGCGATGAGGTCGAGCGCGATGGCTGACTCGGTGAGGTCGAGCACGGTCACCTGGCCGCCGTCGGCCAGCAGGTAGGCCCCGGCCGTGGTGAGCATCGCTGACCAGCCGGACAGCGTGCCGCCCGCGATGTCCACCCGGTGCACGCCGGGCGGTGCCGCTACGCCGTACCACCGTTTCTGATGCTCGTAGGCAACGCGTTGCGCCTGCCACGCACGCACCTTGGCGGCGTGGTCGGCCTGGGAGACGAACAGCTTGCGCTCGGTCTCGGCGCGAATGCCGCCGACCCTGCGCTGTTCGGCGTCGATGCGCGATCGCAGCGCTCGTTCTCCCTGCCAGATCGCGTTACCGCTCACCGCCGTGAGCATCGCGGCGCACGCGGCTCCCAGCGCGGCCGCGAGGGCGTTGAGCCAGCCGGCCGCGCCTGCCACCGTGAGGGTGAGCGTGGTCGCGGCACAGACAGCGAAGCCAGCCTTCAGCGGCCGGCTGAGCCGGTTCTCCTCCCGGCGCTGGGCGGCCAGCCAGCCGGGGTTGATCCGCTCCTGTTCCGGCGGGGTCGGCCTGCGCGGCGGCGGTCCGGGGTCGAGGCGAGGCGTCGCGTACTGCCAGCCGAGGTGAAGCCCCGGGCCGGTCATGCCCGCGCCCGGGCCGGTCATGCCCGCGCTCGTATCGCGCGGGCGCGCGGCACGAGCCGTCGCGGTGACCGGACAGCCAGGACGAACTCGTCTTCGCCGAGGCCCAGCAGGTCATCGGCGGTCACCGCGGCAGGCGCCTCGACGCCGAGATCCCGGGAGTCCAGACCGGGTGCGGGCGGTGATTGCGGCACCGGGACGGGCAGGCGCGGTGCCACGGCGGCGGCCAGGCCGCGCGCCGCGGCCGGATCGGTCATCCGGTGCACGACCACCGCGTTGGCCTGCGCCGCGAGCGCGCTGGCGGCCGGCCCGGACGTCGTCGTGGCCAGCACGGCCATACCTGCCGCCGGCGCCGCCGCGACGAGTTCGGCGAACGTCCGCTCCGGTACCGCCTGACAGCCGGCCAGCCAGATGACGCCGTCTGCGTGGCCGCCGGCCACGCGCAGGCTGGCGGCGAGCCGCAGCAGATCCTGGCACACCAGCCGGTTCAGCATCGACAGCGCCTCCGGCCCGGCAGCCTGGGCGGATCCGCCGAGGCAGAACAAGGCGGCACCGCGCGCCGACACGATGCTGTCCAGCTCGATGGCGCTGAGCTGGCCTCCGACCGGCTGGCCGAGCCACCGCCCGGCCGCCGACGCGCGGAAGCCGCGTAGCTGGCGGGCGAGGACCGCGACCATGCCGGGGTCGGCGCTGACCAGGTTCGCTGATACCTCCGCCCGCTCGACCAGGACGTCACGGCGCGGATATCCGGGCGGCACGTGCGCCGCCCTGGCCCGCATCGCTGCGGGGTCGAGCAGGTGGATGACCTCGTCGAGCACAGGAACGCGCGGATCGCCAGGCACCGCGTCCAGCAGTTCGAAGACGTCGGTGAGGTAGGCGGCGCAGCCACGACGATGCTGGCTGCCCGGGCCCTCCCAGGCCGGCATCGCGGCGACGAGCGCGGCTCGCTGCCCGGGATCGCCGTACCGGAACGGCTCATAGACCGACGACTGGCCGCCGTCCGGGCGACCGCCGCCGAACACCTGCAGCGGCGCTCCCGCGCCCTGGCAGGCCGCGGCCAGCCGGGCACGGACGCCGTCAACGGTGAAGTCGACCACTATGACCGGCTTGCGGCGCCGCAGCGCTGCGTGGATCAGCTGGAAGCCCGTGGTCAGCACATCGTGCGTCGCCGCGCCGCAGACCAGGACGCCGTGGCTGGCCTCGGGCCAGGACACGGCAATCCGGCCACCCGAGCCGGGAGCGATGCCCAGGCATCCGCCCTCCCGGGTCACCACGCCGCCGGTGCGGATAGACCAGGCCACGAAGGCACGCCTGGCCAGCACGAGCAATCCAGGGCGAGACGCCGGCCTGCTCCACTCGTCCGTGTGCAGCCAGCTCACCCAGCTGGCCACGGCCGCCTCCGCGGCACCGGCCAGCAGCGCGAGCGGGAGCTGCCTGGGCAGCCAGGAGCCCATCCCGGCGAACGCCACGTTGAGATGGAGCAGGTGCTCGGCCTGCTGCCCGCTGGCCGTCAGATAGGCGGTGACGTGAGAGGGGCCAGCGGTGAACCCCGCGGCGGCACTGGCGGGCCCCGCCACGAGCGTCCACAGCAAGCCCGCCGCGCCCGGCCCGAGCAGCCATGCCGCGCGCCACCTGGTGACCTTGCCGATCAGGTAGCACAGCACCGCGACCAGGAGGGTGAGCTGCGCGAACAGCACATGCGCGACGATCACCACGAGCGCGCAGACGGCAAGCAGCTCGCGGCGACGTGGCATGGTTTTCGGAACGAGGTAACGGGCGCGCCGTGGCATGCGCGCTGCCCGTGTCATAACCTCGGCCGGCATCTTGGCAATAGGGTGCCAGGAATCACCGGTACGTGTCCAGGCGATTACTATTTCTGCTTAGCCGCTGACTCAGTGGTGTCGATAGCCACGCGGAACAGTTCGGGCCGCAGCATCACCACGGTCAGCCCGGCCGGCGTTTCCTGCTCGCGGTCCGCGAACCTGACCGTCACGGTGATCACCGGCTGCCCAGGAGACAAGCGCAGGCTCCGTGCCGCCGACGGCTGCGGCGGGCACATCTCCACACTGACCGCGGCCGGCTTCGCGGCCAGCCCGGGCATGGTCTCGAGAACGCTGCCGAACTCGTCCTGTTCCCTGCCAGCCGGCGCAGCGTCCGCGAACGGTTCCGGCAGGTACATCATCGAGATCGCGGCGGGTTCTCCGGCGAGTGTCCACACGCAGCGGATGACCTGGACCGGGGCGCCCACCGCCACCCCGAGAGCCCAGGCCACGTCCTGCGGGGCCTCGCGGATCGCGACGTGCCTGGCGTGGCACTCCATCGGGCTGCCCATCGGATCCAGCCTGGTGCCCAGCCCGGTCGCGCCCTCGACCGGGATCCAGTAGTCGGCAGGGCTGGCCCGGTACAGCTGCCCGTCGGGCAGGCGGCGCACCAGCGACCTGCGGGCAAGGTCGCGGATGGCCAGGTCGATCTCGTTCAGGCTGACGTTGTACCTGCGGGCCAGAGCGCTGCGCCGGGGCAGCCGCCAGCCCGGTTCGCGGTGGACAAGCGCGGCCGCGATCCGGTCGGCGAGCACGCCGGAGGAGTGGACCGGACGCTCCCCTGAGGCGGCGTCAGCGCTCATCGGATCCACCACCGCACCGCTGGCCTGGCCATACGTGCCATGGGAGTCATGCGTGCCATGAGATAAGCCGATCCTGGCGATCAGCGCGCCGGCGATGGCGGCCACCTGTGACCGGAGCCGCCGGAAACCGAGTCTGGACAGCGACTGCGGCCCGGCCGGCGGCGGCGCTGGCAACGACGGCGGTGTACCTACGGCCAGCTGAGCGGATGAGGCGGCGTTACCCGAGGAGCTCACGCATCCGGTCGTGGCCAGGAGGATCGCCGCCACGGGGCCGGTAGCGGCGAGCACGTGCGCCTGGCCCGGCTTGGCGGACCCAGCCGTCCGGCGCAACGCGGGGAATCCCATTGCCACCCCGAAAAGCCTCCTCCGGTCGAGCGCACCCAGCACGCCACGCGCGCCACTCTTGCCTTCCCCGCCTCTCCGCCCATTCACAGGCATGAGGGTTAATAGCAGGTGAGCAATCAAGGAAGCAGCAGAGGGCTAATTAGTGTCATGTAAGTGAACAAACGGCTGCCGCCGCTCGTCATCGGCATCGCGCGGGTGAACATCAGCGCCCGCCACTGGCTAGCTAACCCGGCGCTCAGTAGGCTTGCCCCGTGGGTGGCCGTCGTGAGGAATTCGAACGCGAACTTGAAGCCATTGAGGCCAAGGTCATAGAGCTATTCGCCATGCTCGCCGAAGACCTGCCCGCGGCTACGCACGCACTGCTGACCGGCCAGGACGACGTGCTCGCGACGCTGGCCGAGCGAGAGCAAGTCATCGACGCGGTCTACCCGGAGATCGAGGAAGTGGCCAACCGGGTCATCTTGTTGCAGGCGCCGGTGGCATCGGACCTGCGATTCCTGCTCTCCGTGCTGCGGATCGTGCCTGAGCTTGAACGCTCCCACGATCTCGTCATGCAGATCGCGACCAGGTCACACCACATCCTCGGCGGGGAACTGTCACCGCGCACCCGCGGCCTCATCGAGCGGATGGGCAACCTGGTATCCGGCATGTGGCGCGAGGCCACCGACTCCTGGTATCAGCGGGATAGTTCGATCGCGGCTCGGCTCAGCCAGCACGACGACGAGATAGACGAGCTGCGCACCAGCCTCTCGGCCGAGATCGCGTCGGGCCAGATGGCGTTGCCGGTGGCCATGGAGATGACCCTTGTCGGGTGGTTCTACGAGCGCCTGAGCGCGCACGCGGTGAACATCGCGCGCCGCGTCGTCTACCTGGCCGGTGACCGCGGCCCCGCCGGCGACTCGGGCGATTAAGCCCGCAGGGGCACGCTGCGCTGACCGGGCCCGCACGACGGCGAGCCGACGCGTTCCGGTTGGCGCCCGGCAGGGCTGGAACATCGTGGAGGATTACCCCTTCGTGTCCGTTCACCCCTCGTAAACGGGGGGCAATACTCCACGTAAGGGCAATCCTCCACATAGATTCGCGCGGTCAGCGCCTCAGCCGTCGCACGAGCCTTCAGCCTTCTCTCTCATAACGGCAGTGGTGCTTCAGCCCGCGGCACCTGGCTTCGGGAGATGGGCCGCGGCTCAGCCCATCCGGCCGGTCACGTAAGCCAGGGTCCGGCTGTCGCTGGGATCGTTGAAGATCTTCTCGGTCCGGTCGTACTCCACCAGCACACCGGTCCGGACGTCGCTCTGCTCGTCGCGGAGCACGGAGTAGAAGGCGGTGCGGTCGCTGACCCGGGTGGCCTGCTGCATGTTGTGCGTGACGATGACGATCGTGTACCGGGACTTGATTTCGTGCATCAGGTCCTCGATCTTGCCGGTCGCGATCGGGTCGAGTGCCGAGCAGGGCTCGTCCATCAGGACCACGTCAGGCTCGACGGCCAGCGTGCGAGCGATGCACAGCCGCTGCTGCTGACCGCCGGATATGCCGAGGGCCGACGTGCCGAGCCGGTCCTTCACCTCGTCCCACAGCGCCGCCTGGCGCAGCGACCGCTCGACGATCTCATTCAGCTTGGCCTTGTTGCGCTCGCCGTTGATGCGCGGCCCGTACGCCACGTTGTCGTAGATCGACTTCGGGAACGGGTTCGGCTTCTGGAAGACCATGCCGATGCGCCGGCGCACCGCGGTCGGGGATACGCCCGACGCGTACAGCGACGCGCCGCGGTAGTGCACGTTCCCTTCGACGCGGGCGGAAGCGACCAGGTCGTTCATCCGGTTCAGCGTGCGCAGCACCGTCGTCTTACCGCAGCCAGACGGGCCGATGAACGCCGTGATCTCGTTCTCGTAGATGGTCAGCGAGACGTCGGTTACGGCGCGGAACGCACCGTAGTAGATCGAGACGTTCTGCGCGTCGAACACCGTGCTGGCCGACTTCGGCACGTCATCCCCGGCAGAGGCCTGCGGCACAGCGAGCTTGGCGATGATTTCCTGATCCTGCTGTTCCATAGTTTTCCTAGCGCGAATATCGGGTGAACCGTGCGGTCAGCGTCCGGGCCACAATCATCAGTATGAACGCAATTGCGATCAGTGTCAGTGCCGCGCCCCATGCGCGATCTTGCGCACCGGCATAAGGCGACTGCGCGTTCATGAAGATCTGCGTGGATAGAGCGGTGTTGGGACCGCTGAACAGGTTCGTGTTCGTCTGCTCCACGATCAGGATGGTGAACAGCAGCGGTGCCGTCTCGCCCGCGGCGCGTGCGATCGCGAGCAGCGCGCCGCTCACGATCCCGCCGACCGCGGCCGGCAGCACGACGGTCAGCGTCACCCTGGCCTTGGTGGCGCCGAGGGCGTAGCTCCCCTCGCGCAGGCTATCCGGCACAAGCCGGAGCATCTCGTACGAGGAGCGGATCACGACCGGCAGCATCAGGCAGGCCAGCGCGAAGGAACCGGCCATGCCCGAGTACCCGAAGTGGACGACCCAGAGCGTGTAGATGAACAGGCCCATCACGATGGACGGCACACCGGTCATCACGTCCGACATGAACGCGATGAGCTTGCCGAGCCAGCCCTTGCCGCCGTACTCGTTGATGTAGATGGCGCCGAGCACCCCAAGCGGCACCGCGATGAGGGCGGCGAAACCGGTGATCTCGAGCGTGCCGATGACCGCGGGGCCCATGCCGCCGATGCCGAGCGGCAGGACGTTCGGCGGGATGGTGTTGCTGGTCAGGAACTGCCAGCTAATGGCGCCCGCGCCCTTGGAGATCACCGTGAAGATGACGAAGCAAAGCGGAACCAGGACGATCGCGAACGCGGTCCACATGAGCACGGTCATGATCTGGTTCTTGGTGCGGCGCCAGCCGGCCGGTTCCCGTAGGTCCACCGTCTGCGGTGCTAGCGGCTCGACAGCCATCAGGCCCCCCTCATTCGCCGCGAGGAGCGTTCCACGATGCCGCGGGCGACGAGGTTGACCAAGATCGTGATGACGAACAGGAACAGGCCGAGTCCGATCAGCGCGGACCGGAACTCACCGCCGGTGGCCTCACCGAACTGGAGTGCGATGACTGCGGGGATCGAGTAGCCAGGGTAGAATAGATGCCCGGTGACCTCGGCCGACGCGCCGATGACCAGCGCCACGGCGATCGTCTCGCCCATGGCCCTGCCCAGGCCGACCAGCGCCGCGCTGACCACGCCGGCCTGGCTGTGCGGCCAGACCGCGCCGCGGATCATCTCCCAGCGGGTGGCGCCGAGCGCGTACGCGCCCTCCTTGTCGATAGCGGGCACGGTCGCGATGACCTCCCGCGCCAGGGAAGTGATGATCGGCGTGATCATGATGGCCAGGATGACGCCGGCCGTGAAGAACGAGGCACCGCCGACGTTCTGGCCGCCGAACAGCGTGTCGAGCACCGCGATGCCGTTGACGCCCGAGGCGATGGACAGGTAGATGTGCTGGAGCCAGGGAGCGAGCACGATGATGCCCCACAGACCCCAGACCACCGACGGCACGACGGCGAGCAGGTCGATCACGTAGATGATCGGCTGCGCCCAGCGGCGCGGCACTACCTCGTTCAGCAGCAGTGCCACGCCGATGCTGACCGGCGCGGCGATGATGATCGCGATCACCGAGCTGATCACCGTGCCGTACACGAAGGCCATCGCGCCGAAGTGGTTAGTCGCCGAATCCCAGGTGGTGGAGAAGATCCCCTTGAAGCCGGCGGTGGTGAACCACGTTGTGGACTGCTGCGCAGTCGTGTAGGCGATCAGGACGAGGATGACGAGCACAAGCAGGCCCGCGGCCAAGGCCAGGATCTGGAAACCTCGGTCGCCGAGCGGCCTGCGGTGCGCGAGGTGGTCGGCGGACCCGGCCGGGTTGGCCGGGTCCGCCTTCGTCACGGTGTTCATAACGCTTGGATCATCCGTGATGCACAGGTCACGTAACCGGCCCTATGACGTGATCTGGCTGAGCTGTGCCACGGCTGCCGAGTCGATGCTCGACGGCAGCGGCGACAGGTTCAGCGTGCTGAGCAGCTGCTGGCCCGGGCCGAGCAGGTAGCCGAGGTAGGCCTTGAGCAGAGCCGCATCGTTCGCGTTCGGCTGGGTCGCGTACACCAGGTCCCACGACTGGTAGGTGATCGGGTAGGAGGTCGCGCCCGGTTCGTCGACCGTGAGGAAGGTGAGGTCGGACTTGGGGGTGACGTGCGTCGCCGCCGCCGAGGCGCCAGCGGTAGATGGCGCCACGTAGTCACCGGCAGAGTTCTTGATCGACGCCGCGCTCAGGCCGGATGCGGTGGCAGTGGAGAAGTCCACGTAACCGATCGCCCCTGCCGTGTTCTTGACGATCTGGGCCAGGCCGCTGCCGCCGTCACCAGCGTGCGCGGTGGACGGCCAGGTGATGGTGGAGCTGGTACCGAGCTTCCAGCCGCTGCCGGCCGCGTCCACCAGGTACTGCGAGAAGTTCGCGGTGGTACCGGACGAGTCAGAGCGCACGGCGAGCGTGATGGCCGTGCTGGGCAGGCTGAGGCCAGGGTTGAGCGCCTTGATCGCCGGGTCGTCCCAGGTCTTGATCTGGCCCTGGAAGATCTTCGCGAGCGTCGGCGCGTCCAGCTTCAGGCCCTTGACGCCAGACAGGTTGTAGGCGATCGCGATCGGGCCGATCTGCACCGGGAAGTACAGCACGGTCTTGCCCGCGGGGACTTCCGACGCCTCCTTGCTCGGGATCGGCGAGTCGGAGCCGGCGAACAGCACGCTGCTCTTATAGAAGTCGGCGCGGCCCGTGCCGGAGCCGACGCCGTCGTAGTTGACGGTGATGTTGGGGTTGGACTGCTTGAACGCGGCGATGGCGGCCTGCTGGAAGTTCAGCTGGAACGTGGAACCGGCCGCGTTGATCGTGCCGCTCGCGGAGGCAGCGCTGCTCGATGACCCGCTCGACGGCGCGCTGCTGCCGCTGCCCGACGAACCGGTGCTCGACGGCGCCGAAGAGCTCGACGAGGAGGAACACGCAGCGAGAGACAGCGCCATCGCGACGATGGCGCCGCCAACCGTCACGACCCGCTGTCTGCGTCGAAGTTGCATATCCGGAATTCTCCTTATGGGGTTTACGCATGTTCAGGGCCGCGTGAGCAGCCTGTTGGCCGTTCAGCCTGCGAATCGTTGTGTGCGAGTACAAGTTTGCCGACGCAAAAGGTATCTGCGGGCAAATGGTCTATGGACTGAAGACGACCAAAAGGTAAACTTATGGTGTACGAGCCCATCGGCGCCTAGCTGGCGATGCAGCCATCCCCGTGCAGTCCGGCGATCTAGCGCCAGACATAAAAAATCCCGGGCCGACACATCAGCGTCGACGCCGGGATCGCGATTGAAACCCTTGTTAACCGTAAATTCAACTTTAGTTATTTCTTTGATTACCTTTAATTCATTAAAACGCCGCCGGGCGCGGTCACGGCGACATATCGCGGCGACCACGCCCAGCGTGGCAATTCAGTTCAGACGACTACTTCTCAGTTCAGACGACTACTTCGACGTTCGTTACCTGCCCGTACCCGGCCGTCACCGCGCGCTCGCCGCGCAGTCCGCCGGGCGCGAGGACCCGCAGCGTCCACGAGCCGGGCGCCGCGAAGAACCGGAACCCGCCGTCGCCGCCGAGCGGCACCTCGGCGACGAACTCGTCGCCGGTGCCCAGCAGCCGGGCGTACCCGGTCCCTACCGGCGCGCCGTCGTGCACGACCCGGCCCTGGACGACCGCCTGATCACCCGCGGTCGCGGGGATGGGAGCGCCGCCGACGGGAGCGCCGCAGCCGTCCGCGCTCATCGGGCCTCACCGAGCTCGATGGGGACGCCGACCAGGGACCCGTACTCGGTCCAGGAGCCGTCGTAGTTCTTCACGCTGGACAGGTCGAGCAGCTCGTGCAGGACGAACCAGGTGTGCGCGGAACGCTCGCCGATCCGGCAGTAGGCGATGGTGTCCTTGCCGAAGTCCAGCCCGGCTTCGCCCTGGTACAGCGTGCGCAGGTCGTCGTCGGACTTGAACGTGCCATCCTCGTTGGCCGCCTTCGACCACGGCACGTTGCGCGCGGTGGGGATGTGCCCGGCCCGCTGCGCCTGCTCCTGCGGCAGGTGCGCGGGGGCCAGCAGCCGTCCCGTGAACTCGTCGGGAGAGCGCACGTCGACCAGGTTCCGCTTGCCGATGGCGGCCAGCACCTCGTCGCGCAGGGCACGCAGCGATGCGTCCTGCTCGGCGGCGGTGTAGCTGGTCTGCGGCCGCTCCGGGACGTCCGTGCTCAGTTCGCGGGAGTCCAGCTCCCACTTCTTGCGGCCGCCGTCGAGGAGCTTGACGTCATCGTGCCCGTACAGCTTGAAGTACCAGTAGGCGTACGCGGCGAACCAGTTGTTGTTGCCGCCGTACAGCACCACGGTGTCGTCGTTCGAGATGCCGCGGGCAGACAGCAGAGCCTCGAAACCCGTCTTGTCCACGAAGTCCCTGCGGACCGGGTCCTGCAAGTCCTTCTTCCAGTCCACCTTGACCGCGCTGGGGATGTGCCCCTTGTCGTACGCGCTGGTGTCCTCATCGACTTCGACAAGCACGACACCGGGCTGACCGATGTGCGCCTCTACCCATTCGGCGTCCACTAGGACGTCGGAACGGCTCATTGCTATACCTCCAGGTCGGGGCCTACCGCCGGCTGGGTGGACGGCTTTGCCCGTTGAATGAACAGATACACCTGGCACCCCAGGCAGAAATCGAATACCGCGTTGAGGAAGGCCGCGGCCAGGGCCAGCGCAGCAAAAACGATGCCAACGATCGAGGACCCGGCGGCGAAGGCGATGACGCCGGCCAGGGCGAAGACCGCCCCCATGCCCTGCGCGAACCGGGGCGGAGCCTCCGCCTCGGTGTGCGACGGCGGACCCAGCCTCGGCCGGATCAGCCAGCGGTACAGCAGCCCGTAGGGTGCGTACCGCAGGCCCGCCAGTGCACCAATCGCGAAGACGAGTACCTGGAAAGCAAGCAGCCACGCACTCCGCGTGACCAGAACCACCGCCAGCACGGCGATGGTTATGAACGCTCCGAATCGTGGACCTCGCGGGTCAATCTCCATGAACGTGCTCCTCGGCGCCAATCAGGCAGTGCGGGACCCCGAATGCCGGATGGAATCCAGGGGCTTAGGCCGCGGAGCGAGGACAGATCGCCGTCGCGACGTGGCAGAAATCCACCGCGCGTCGCTTCGTCAGCATCTCTTCCGTCCTCCAGATCACGAGCATGATGCTATTCGGTCTCACTCCGGCTGTCACTCCCGGATTCCGCGTGGATCCCGCTTGTGCTATTTCCGGTATTGTCGACCAATGTAATAGGGCTTGTCGAGAGCGCCGCCCCGATGACCTGCCCGAGCGCCGCGATCACGTCGGCCTTACGCGGCAGGCCCACCGCCCGCTTGCCGATGGCGCCGTCAGGACCGAGCACCAGCACGGTGGGCGTGCTGAGGATCCGCAGCCGCCGGACCAGGTCCAGCCGGGTCGTGGCGTCGATCTCGACATGCCGGACGCCGTCCACCATCCCCGCGACCGCGGCCAGGATCTGCCTGGTCGGCCGGCACGGGGCACAGAAGGTCGTGGAGAACTGCACCAGGGTGGCCCGCTCACCCAGGCTCGTCCCGAGGTCGCTGCCGGTCAGCACGTCACTGCCGGCCGCGCCCGCCTCGTCGGCCACGGCCGTCGCCGCTTGGGCGCTGGCCGCCGGTCCGGCCGCGGCGGGCAGCGGGGTCGCCCGCACCTCACGGAAGTGCCCGGAGAAGCGGCGCAGCGCGAAACCAGCAGCCGTCGCCACGATCAAGGTGACGACCAGCGCGATCAGCCCGCCTGTCATGCCTGTGCACAGCGCCGGACGGGCCGCCGGCATTCCCGTCCCGCCAACATCGGCGAGCGGCCGATATCAGCGAGCGGCCGGGCAAGGCAGGCCGGCGGGGCATCAGGCGGGGACGCTGACCAGCGTCTTGTTGTTCGCCGTGATCTGGAAGCTGGCCAGGGCCTTGCCGGTAGACGGGAGCGAGCCCCAGTAGAAGACGTTGCCCTCGTCGACGCCGGTCATCCAGGACGTGATGTAGGCGCGCGTACCGTCGGTGTAGGTCACCCACATCTGGCAGGTAGTGCCCTGCGGGATGCCGTTTACCTTGGCCGCGTACGCGGTGCCCCAGTCCTCGTCGGCATACCAGACGTTCGCATCGATGGGCCCGACGGCCGCGGCCGCCTGCGCCCAGGCGCCACTGCCCGGATCGAAGGAGGGCACCGGCGACCGGGACGCGGCGAGACCACCGACGATGCCCCCCGCCATGGCGACCACGGCCGCCGCGGCGGCCGCGTAACGCCACCGGGTCCGCTTGCGGCGCGCGGCGGCGAGGTCGAGCACGGTACCGATCAGCTCGGGGGGTGGCTCCTCGTCCTGCCTGCCGCCGTCGGCCTCGATGCGGTTCAGTTCCTCCGGGTCCACCCGGGCCAGCAGGGCCGGCAGGCTGGCCAGGCCGGCCAGCTCATCCCGGCAGTCACGGCAGGTGGCCAGGTGAGCGTCGACGAGGGCGCGCTCGGCCGGATCGATGGCGCCGAGCACGTACACGCCGAGCGAGATGCGTGTCTCGGCGCAGTCCCAGCCCTGTGGTGTCATGGCGCCAGCCCCCGTTCTTGCAGAGCGAGCTTCAACGCCTTGAGTGCGTAAAAAGTCCTCGATTTCACCGTACCGGGTGGAATGCCCAGGGTTGCCGCCGCCTCCGCGACCGAACAGCCCCGGTAGTACGTCTCGACGATGACCTGGCGATGATCGGGGCGCAGCGAGGCCAGGGCATCGGCCACCGCCCACGACTCGAGCGTTCGATCCGCGTCGTCATTGGAGGGCAGCAGGTTCAGCGCGGCCTCGCCGGTCTCTGGCGGCCTGGCCTGCCGTGCACGGTAGGAATCCACAGCCAGGTTGCGGGCGACGGCGAACAGCCAGGGACGAGCGGGCCGGTCGGCGAGCGCGTCGGGATGCCGCCACGCCCGCACTATCGTTTCCTGCACCAGATCCTCCGCACGCTGCCTGTCTCCGCTCATGAGGTGAAGGGCATAACGAAGCAGAGCACCGCCATGTTCGGCGTATAGCGCCCTGACAAACGCCTCGTCAGCCATCCGGCCCTGGCGAGCCGCGGTTCCCGCGTTCGGCACACTATTGAGAACGTAGGGGCGTGGCGAGCGGTTCATTTCGCCGGGGGAGCTTTTTCCCGCAGGTGGGCCACCCTCGGGCCCGTGTTCATTGCTCATGGCCAACTGACTTCGCTGCGTACATAAACGGATACACTCAGGGACAACCCCTCCAGTGTGCCGCAAGTCCCGCATATTGCAAGAGCTGGCCCCGCGGGCCGGGTAACCCGCCCGCGAAGGCAGGCAGGATCTCGACCTCAACGCCATCGTGAAGTACCTGATCAGCAACCATGGAGCGGCTCACGGAAACGCCATCGACAAGAAACGACGACCGGCTCAGCACCGCACGCAGCCGTTCGCCGTCCGGCCGCGAGGCGACAATCACGTCCAGCGCGGCGGCGAGGGTGGCCGCCTCAACGTCCTCTTCGGCGGTGCCGGCCGCCTCCTTGGCCGCGGCCCAGTACCTGATTGTCACTGTCGCCATATGAGATATCCTGCCTGCATCGGGACCCGGGCGCTGCTGCCTCCGGGTCCTTGTGTGTTTATACACGTAATGGAGGTGCCATCGCGTGAGCGATCTGCTGCTGATCACCGGCGCGCTCGAGCCGTCCGCAGACGTGCTGCCGGCTCTGGGGCTCTTGCTGCACAGCGTCCGCGTCCTGCCCGCCGAGGCAAGCGCGCTGGTCGCGGCGCCGCCGGCCGACGCGGTGCTGATGGACGGCAGGCGTGAGCTCGTGCACGCCAAGAACATCTGCCAGCTTCTGCGCACTACCGGGCTGGGCTGCCCGCTGCTCGCGGTCGTGACCGAGGGCGGCCTGGCCGCGATCAACGCGGACTGGGGCATCGACGATGTGATTTTGAACACAGCGGGTCCCGCCGAGGTCGAGGCCAGGATCCGGCTGGCCACCGGCCGTCAGGCCCTGGTGGGCACCGAGGACGAACCAGACGAGATCCGCTCCGGCGAACTCGCCATCGACGAGGCAACATACTCGGCGCGGCTGCGCGGCCGCTCGCTCGATCTCACCTTCAAGGAGTTCGAGCTGCTGAAGTTCCTCGCCCAGCATCCAGGGCGGGTCTTCACCCGGGCGCACCTGCTCCAGGAGGTCTGGGGCTATGACTACTTCGGCGGCACCCGCACGGTGGACGTGCATGTGCGCCGTCTTCGCGCCAAGCTCGGCCCCGAACACGAGGCCCTGATCGGTACCGTGCGGAACGTCGGCTACCGGTTCGTCCCGGCCAAGAGCTCGCGCGATGACGACCGGATCCTTCCCGGCGAAGACCAGGCGGAGCGGCGGATGCGGTTCGAGCACCAGGCTGGCCGGTGACCGGCCAGCCGGATCTGGTGGACCGGCTGGCCGAGGGCCAGGTCAGCACGGTCCTTGCCCTGGTCACGGCGGCCGCCGCGGCCGACGGGGTGGCCCCGCTGTCCGAGCACGGCATGCTCCGCGTCCAGCACGGCGGGCCCGGGCAAGGCCAGGATGCGCTGATCACCTCGGACGGCGCGATCACCGGCTACGGATACGTAGAACCGCGGGCCGAGGAAGGCGAGGCCGCCGGGGAACTCGTGATTCACCCGTCCCGCAGGCGGCACGGGCTGGGCACCGCCCTGGCCAGGGCACTCATCGCCGCCACCGGCGAGGCCCCGCTCCGGGTCTGGGCGCACGGCGACCTGCCGGCCGCGGCCGCGCTCGCGGCCGCGGCCGGATTCGAGCGCTTCCGCGCCCTCTTGCAGCTCCGCAGGCCGCTCAGTGAGCCGCTCGCGGAGGCCGTCTTCCCGCCAGGAACGACGCTGCGGACGTTCCGGGCCGGCCAGGACGAGCAGGAATGGCTCAGCCTGAACGCCAGGGCCTTCGCCAAGCATCCGGAACAGGGCTCATGGACGCGGCGCGACCTGGAACTGCGCGAAGCCGAGCCCTGGTTCAACCCGGACGGCTTCTTCATCGCTGAGCGGGACGGGGCGATGATCGGCTTCCACTGGACCAAGGTGCACCAGAGGGCGGACGGCGGCTTGGGTGAGGTGTATGTCGTGGGCGTCGACCCGGAGGCGCACGGCGGGGGCATCGGCAAGGCGCTGACTCTGGCCGGACTTCGCTACTTGCGTGAACAGGGCCTCAGTCAGGTGATGCTTTACGCGGACGAGGACAACGTCGCGGCGGTCAGCATGTACCAGAATCTCGGTTTCACCCACTGGCGCACCGACGCTATGTACCGCCGACCGGGCCAGGCACCCAGTTGTCGGTGATGCCGAGTACCTCGTCGAGCTCGGCATCGGTCAGCGGCCCGTCAGCCGCCGCGACCGCACTCAGGACGTCGGTGTACAGGTCGATCTCGTCCAACGCGACAGTGTCGTGAACGCGAAGATCCAACTGCCTGGGAATCGCGCTCACCTCCGCCACTGACGACTCCGCCCGCATGCCGCAAGGCTACGTGCCGGCACCGCTCCGGCGCATGACCCATCAGAGTCATTCGCAAACCACCTTCACGTGCGGTTTTCCCCCGCGGGTGCATAACGATTGGGCTAATTGAGAGCGGGACCTTAAGCTCATCCGGTAAAGCAGGCCACACACGTCCCACTTGTAACTACCGATAAGTGACATCACCGCGCCCAGACGATGGTCTTCGCGCCCAATAAGGATAAACCAGGACACTAGGTCGTTTCGGTTGCGCTCAGCAGCGTTCCGGACGAGAGTCGTGCTGGTATAGCCATCTTTTGCGCGCCGGGCACACATGGGGTTCGCTCGTGACGCATCCGTACGGCAACCAGCACACCAGAATTCCGCGCGAGATCACCCAGGTGATCCCGCGTACCGCTAGTCCCGCTAGACTCCGGACGTTCCGCCCTGCTACCTCGGAAGATGATCTCGGGAAGCCGCGAATGAATGACAATAGTGATCTACTGCCGAATCTAAGCCACGACGACGCCTTTGAAGTCCAGCTTCGCGGGTACAGCCGCCGTCAGGTGGATGAGTTTCTCGCCCGGTGCCGGAGTCAGATCCGCGATCTTGAGCAACGGCTCGAGCGGGCGCACAACGAATCCGAGGAACTCCGGCACGACCTGGTCGTGACCCGCCAGCAAGCGCTGGGCGCCAAGCCCGCGCACCAGGAAGTCAGCGAGCGCATCGCGCAGATTCTCAAGCTCGCCGACGACGAGGCCCGGTCGGAGAAGTCGAAGGCCCAGGACGAGATAGGCCAGCTTCGCAACGAGGCCCAGGGCGAGTCGGAGCGTGTCCGCGCCGAGGCCCGCGAGCAGGCCGAGCGCATGCTGACCGCCGCCCAGGAGCAGTCCGAGCGTGCGATTACCTCCGCACGCGCGGAGGCAGAGAAGACACGGAACTCCTCGCGGACCGAAGCCGAACGCACGACGACCACGGCCCGTGCCGAGGCCGAGCGGGTTACCACCACGGCACGGACCGAGGCCGAGCGGGTGACCACCACGGCGCGGACCGAAGCCGAGCGGATGACGACGGACGCGCAGAAGAAGGCGGACAACGCGCTGAACACCGCCAAGTCGCAGGCCAAGAAGGCCCTCGACGAGGCGACCGCGCGGGCGACGGCGATTCACGACGGCGCCGAGCGGCGGCTGAACCACCTGAGCACCAAGCACTCGGAGACGATCAAGCGGCTGGCAGACATCCTCGACGGGGTGTCCGCGCTGGTCGCGGCGGAGACCGCCAGGCCGTCACTGGAGGACGAGGTGTCCCTGACCGCCGCCAAGAACATGACGGCGGTCGAAGCGGCTTCCGCGTCCGGCGGCCAGCCGCACAACACCGCCCAGGGCTCGGGCCAAGCCCCCAGCCAGCAGCCGCCCGGCCAGCTCAGGGCGTCGGCTCCTTCGTCACCCCGGCAGCAGCCCGCGTCCCAGGCGCCGGTCGCGGGGCAAGCCGCTAACCTGGCCGGCCAGTCCGGCGGCTCGTCGCACATGCAGTCGTCGTCCATGCAGGCCGACTCCAAGCGAGCCCAGGCCAAGGCCACGATCGACGAGGATGAGCAGACCGAGGGCATCCGGATCGTCCCCACTCGCTAGCGCTCCGTCGTGATCGCGGGCGGCATGCCGCCCGCGATCACGGGACGACGCGGGCGAGTTAACAGCGTGTCAAGGCGGCGGAGGATGACGCCTTCGCGCAGCGCCCACGGGCACAGTTCGAGGCCATCTACCTGGAGCAGGTCGAGGGTGGCGTCCGCGACGATGGCGCCCGCCGCCAGCTGCGGGGCCCGGCCAACCGACACGCCCTGCAGCTTTGCTCGCTCGGCCGCGGTCATCTCGGGCAGGCGCCGCGCCCACATGGCAATGTCGGCGTGGCTGAGTACGCGCTTGGCGTACGGGCCCTCGGCCGAGGGGGCGGCGCCGGCGATCCTGGCCAGCTGCCGGAAGGTCTTCGAGGTCCCCACCACGTGATCGGCGGTGCCGTGCCTGAGTACGCCGCCGATCTGGTTGGCGATCTCCGCGCGCACATGCCGGCGAAGCTTGCGCACCTCGTCCGGCGGCGGCGGATCAGCGGTGATCCAGTCCCGGGTCAGGCGCCCGGCGCCCAGTGGCAGCGAGAGCAGGGCGTCCGGCTCTTCGTCGATGCCCGAGGCGACCTCGAGCGATCCCCCGCCGATGTCGATGACCAGCAGCCGTCCCGATGACCAGCCGAACCACCGGCGGGCCGCGAGGAACGTCAGCCGCGCTTCCTCCTCCCCGGTCAGCACGGTGATGTGGTGGCCGGTCCTGGCTTCGACCCTGGCCAGCACCTGTTCGCCATTGTCCGCGTCCCTGACCGCGGAGGTGGCGAACGCGAGCAGGGACGCGACGCCCTTGTCTTCCGCGATCCGCAGCGCGTCCTCGACGACCGCGGTCAGGCTCTCCTCGCCAGCGGCCGACAACGAGACCCCGCTCTCCAGATGGTCGGCGAGCCGCAATTCGACCTTGTGCGAGAAGGCGGGGATCGGCCGAGCGCCCGGATACGCGTCCACCACGAGCAAGTGCACCGTGTTGGAACCGACGTCAAGCACCCCGAGTCGCATAGCCAGACGCTACCCTCCCGGGGAGGCCGATACCCTCCTGCCGGGCATCCGACCACCCCCTATCAGCTAATTTAAATCAGAACAGACGATTCTTGGACCTGGCTCGTAGGAGGTGGGTACTTCGTGCGCAACGGCGACGTGTCGTTCTGGTGGCAGACCCGGGGAGTGCCGCCACGACATCAGTCCTTGCCGGAGGGAACCGAGGCTGATGTCTGTATTGTCGGCGGCGGCTATACCGGCCTGTGGACCGCGTACTATCTCAAGCGCGCGGCGCCCGGCCTGCGGATTGTCGTCCTAGAGGCGGCCTTCACCGGCTTCGGCGCGTCCGGGCGGAACGGCGGCTGGGTTACCGCTGCCCTGCCAGGCTCCCGGGCCCGGTACGCGAAGGGTCCGCGCGGTACCGACGGTGTCCGGGCGCTGGAACAGGCACTGCGTGACACCGTCGATGAGGTGGCCAGGGTCTGCCAGGCCGAGGGCATCGACGCCGGGCTGGTCACGGGCGGCACACTGGCCGTCGCCACCTCCCCCGCTCAGAACGCCCGGCTGCGTGAGCGGCTGGAGCACGACCGGGCCTGGGGCGATGGCGAGGACATCGTCACGTACCTGGACAAGCCCGAGCTGGGCAAGCGGATGCACGTGGCCGCCGCCGAGGGCGCGCTGTTCTCGCCGCACTGCGCCAGGATCCAGCCCGCCGCGCTGGTGGCCGGCCTGGCCGACGCGGTCAGCAGGGCCGGCGTGGACATCTACGAGGCGACCCCGGTGACCTCGATCGCGCCGGGTGTGGCCAGCACGCCGTTCGGCGCGGTCCGGGCCAAGTACGTGCTGCGCTGCACCGAAGGCTTCACCGCGCGGCTCCCCGGGCTGCGCCGCGTCCTGCTGCCCATGAACAGCGCGATGATCGTGACCGAACCGCTGAGCGATCAGGCATGGGCGGAGATCGGCTGGGACGGATACGAGACCGTCGGTGACGAAGCGCACGCATACATGTACGCACAGCGCACAGCCGACGGGCGGATAGCGATCGGCGGCCGCGGGGTTCCCTACCGGTTCGCCTCCGGCCTCGACGACCGGGGCCACGTCAATGAAGCCACGGTCGGGCAACTGGCCGAGATCTTGCACCGCATGTTCCCGGTGACCGCGTCCGCGAAGATCGCTCATGCGTGGTGCGGCGTGCTGGGCGTGCCCCGGGACTGGTGCGCCGCCGTGCACCTGAACGCCACCAGCGGGCTCGGCTGGGCGGGCGGTTACACCGGCCACGGGGTGGCGGCAGCCAACCTGGCCGGCCGCACCTTCGCCGACCTGGTCCGCGGCGAGCGGAGCGAGCTGGTCACCCTGCCCTGGGTGGGTCACCGGAGCCCGCGCTGGGAGCCGGAGCCGCTGCGCTGGACCGGCGTGCACGGCCTGTATGCCGTCTACCGCACGGCGGACCGGCTGGAAACGCGCAAGGCCACCCCGCGCACCTCCCCGCTAGCCCGGGTCGGCGACCTCATCTCCGGCATCCCCCACTAGCCCCGCCCCCCGCATCCCCCGCCATCCCCCGCCCCAACGGCCCCGCCCACGGGGTTGTGGCGCCGCAGCCCCTAGACCGAGCCAGCGGTATGGGGGCTCGCGCGCCACGAGCCCCCACCCGAGGGGGCTCGCGCGCCACGAGCCTCCTTGCGCGATGGGGCCTGTGGCGCCACAGCCCCCTCTTCCGCTGTGGAGCTCCGGGGGTTCGTGCGCCCCGAGCCCTCTTCGCGAGATGATCACAGGGTGACCAATGTGGTGGCGGTGGTGCTCGATGACGTGGGATTCGGGCAGCTGGGGTGTTACGGGTCGGGGATTTCCACGCCGTGGCTGGACGGACTGGCGAACGGAGGGCTGCGGTACTCGCGGTTTCACGTCACGGCGATGTGCTCGCCAAGCCGTGCGTCGTTCCTCACCGGGCGGAACCACCACGCGGTGGGGATGGGCTTCCTGACTGACTTGCCGCTGAGCTATCCCGGGTACACCGCACGGATACCGGCGTCGGCGGCAACGCTGGCACGCTTGCTCCGCGACGCCGGCTACTCCACGATCGCCGTCGGCAAGTGGCACCTCACGCCCCGTTACGAACGGTCAGCGGCGGGGCCGTTCGGCAGCTGGCCGCTGGGCATGGGGTTCGAGCGCTACTACGGGTTCCTGCAGGGTGACACGAACCAGTGGGCGCCGAACCTGGTGGCGGACAACCACTACGTGGATCCGCCGTCCGGTCCTGGGGACGGCTATCACCTCACCGAGGATCTCGCCAGTACGTGCGTGCGCATGCTGCTCGACCAGCAGCAGGCCGCGCCGGGCAAGCCGTTCTTCGTGTACTTCGCGCCGGGAGCGGCACACGCACCGCACCAGGTGCCCGCGCAATGGGCACGGGCCTATCAGGGGCGGTTCGATCACGGCTGGGACGCGTGGCGGGCGGAGGTGTTCGGGCGGCAGCTGGCTTCCGGCCTGGTGCCCGGAGGCACGATGGCGCCGGAGCGACCGCCGTGGGTGGCGGGCTGGGACGAGCTGAGCGCCGGCGAACGCCGGATGCACGCCCGCCAGCAGGAGGTGTTCGCCGGCTTCCTCACCCACACCGACGCGCAGATCGGGCGGCTGATCAGCCACCTGAGCGACGCGGGGCTGCTGGACGACACGCTGATCCTGGTCTTCTCCGACAACGGCGCCAGCGCAGAGGGGGGTGCGCAGGGCAGCGTCAACGAGCACCGGTTCACCGCCCGCATCCGCGAATCCCTGGCCGACAATCTGGCCAGCTACGACGACTGGGGCGGCCTGTCCACCTATAACCACTACTCGTGGGGCTGGGCGTGGGCCGGCAACACTCCGTTCCGGCTGTGGAAGCGGTACACCTGGCTGGGCGGTACCCGGGTGCCGCTGATCGCGCACTGGCCGGCCGGGATCGCCGCTCGCGGCGAGATCCGCCGTGCTTTCGCGCACGTGGTGGACCTGTTTCCCACTGTGCTCGACGTAACCGGGGTCGAGGTGCCGGAACGGGTGGACGGCATCGCGCAGCAGCGAGTCGACGGGGCGAGCCTGCGCGCCACGTTCGCCGACGCCGACGCGCCTGGTCCGCGCGGCACCCAGTACTTCGAACTGCTCGGTTCCCGCTCAATCGTGCACGGCCGGTGGAAGGGGACCACCGACCACGTCTCCACCGGCGTGCTCGACGAGGAAGAGCGGATGACCGGTAGCAGGGCCTTCGCTGACGATCACTGGGCACTGTTCGACCTGGACAGCGACTTCGCCGAGGCCGTCGACGTTGCGGATGAGCATCCAGAGGTCGTCGCGGAGCTGAGCCAGCTCTGGCAAGCAGAGGCCGAACGCAACCAGGTGCTGCCCATCGGCGACGGGCTGATGAGCCGGCTCGACGCGCTCATCTGGCCGGCCTGGCCGCCAGGCGAGGACCGGGTTTTCCTGCCCGGTGCGGGGCCGGTATGCGACGAATCCGTCCCGATGCTGGCCGGCGGCTTCCTGTTCACCGCCGAGATCGACGCGGCCGAGCACCCGGAAGGCATACTGTTCGCGCTCGGCGACCTGAACGCGGGTTACGCGCTGTTCGTCGCGGACGGGCGGCTGGCGTTTACCCTGTCCCGTGCCGGCGAGCTGATCGAGGTCGTTGCCAGCGAGCCGCTCACCTCCGGGCCGCAGCGGGTAAGCGTGGGTTACACCACCGCCAGTTCTGAGTTCATTGTGTTCCACGGGCAGACCCCGGCCGGCCGGACAGCCATCGACGGCGCGGTGCCGTTCACGTTCCAGCACGGCGGTGCCGGGCTGCGGCTCGGCTTCGACGCCGGCCTGCCGGTGTCGCCGAGGTACACCGTGCCATTCCGCTGGAACGGCGGCCTGACCTCGGTCCGGCTGCGCGTGCCCGGCCCGGCTATGCCCGAGCTCGGCGACGCGCTCCGAACAGCGCTGCACAGTGAATAGGGCCCCGGCGCGGGGCTGATCCCGGGAGATCCGGGACGGGTAGTGCCCCTCCTGCCCCGGCCGCGTCGCGGTTATCACGGTAACTATGTGCAACGCGGTGATTAAAGTTGCTGTGAGCAGCCTTTTCTTCCGTGCTGGACATAATTACCGCGCTGATCACCGAGCGGCCCGCAGAACCCACCAGCCCGCAGAACCCAGCAGCCCGCAGAACGCACCAGCGCGCGGCCGGTCAGGCGCCGCACTTGTGCGGGCGATGCCGATACCGGTCCGGCCGGCGCATGCCCGGTTCCGGTGAGCTACCTCACATCCCAGGACAGGTGGTCGCCGACGGCGAGCTTGCCGGGGGTGAGCACGGAGTAGAGCGCGCCGAACGCGACCCCGCCCTTGTCCGGCACACGACGGTAGGTGGCGAGCGTGCGCAGCGGTTCCGGGCCGCCCTTGCCGCCGGTGCGGGGATCCACCAGGGTGACCGCGCAGCGGATCGCGATCTTGGCGAAGCCGAGCCCGGCGTTGCCGGTGCCTAGGCGCAGGAGCTGGTCCTCGGTGTGCGGCTCGGCCCAGCCGTCGACCACGATGTTGGGCCGGAACCGGCGAATCGGGACGCCATCGCCGGGGATGCGGCGGTTCAGCTCGGCCAAAGACGCCGTGGACGCGACGAGGACGGCGCCGCCGTCCGCATAGGCCGCGGTTCCTGGATTGCGGCCCTTGGTCACCCGGTCGTGTTCCGGCGGCACCCGGACCAGCCGGCTCGGCACGCCGAGCACGCCGGTCAGCCACCCGGCCACGGCGTCCCCCTGGTCGATGCCGCGGTACGGATCGCCGAACATCGTGATGTCCCGCCTCGGGCCGGTGCTGTCCACCTCGATGGACAGGCCGGGCGCGCCCGGGGCGCGCAGGGTCAGCTGGGTGCCGTCGGCGGAGACGGCGGGGTGGATGGTGACCAGGAGCGGATCCCGCCGCTGACTGCGGAACGTCCCGTCCGGGCCGATCACCATGAACGAGCGGTCGTACGCGAGGCCTGCCTGGGTCAGCATGGCGTCCGCCGATGGCACACCCGCGCAACCTTTGACCGGGTATGTGATCAATTCACTCACGATCGCCATTTATCCATGTTGGCACAGGGCCGCCACTGATATTTTTGAGCCCGCGGTGAAGGAGGCCTGCGTGAAGGCGCTCGTGTTCCGGCATAACCTCGCCCGCGAGGCGGTCTCCGCCGTCGGCGGGCGCCTCGACAAGCACGCGTTCGTGTCCCGGTTCGCGCCAGTCCGCGTCGAGGATCTCGACGAGCTGCCGCTGCCCGCCCCGGACTGGATCCGGGTGACGACCACCTTTTCCGGCCTGTGCGGTTCGGACGTGAAGCAGATCCTGCTCAACGGGTCGCGGGACAACCCGCTCACCGCACTGGTGTCGTTTCCGCACGTGCTCGGGCATGAGGTGGTCGGACGACGGGTGGACACCGGTGAGCGCGTCGTGCTCAACCCGTGGCTGTCCTGCGGTCCGCGCGGCATCGACCCGCCGTGTCCGGCCTGCGCTTGCGGGCGTTACCCGTGGTGCCGGAACTTCCGCAATGGTGACCTCCCGGTGTCCATCCACCTGGGGAACTGCGCCGCCGCGTTCGGTGCCCATGCCGAGCGGTTCGCCGCGCACCCCACCCAGTTGTTCGCGATACCCGAGGGGGTGCCGGACGAGGCCGCCGTGCTCGCCGACCCGGTGAGCGTGTCGCTGCGCTCGATCCTGCTGGCACCCCCGGCGGCCGGGCCTGTGCTCGTTTACGGTTCCGGAACGCTGGCATTCGCCGCGATCGCGCTGCTGCGCCACCTCTATCCGGAGACACCGGTGTGGGCGGCCACCCGGCCGGGCGCGCGGGCCGCGCTCGCGTCCCGGCTCGGCGCGCACGCGACGCTGTCCTCGGTGCCGGACAAGCTGGTCGCGCAAGTCGCCCGCCGGGTCGGCGCCACGCCACTGGCACCGTGGAGCGGGCGGGACTGGCTGCAGGACGGGCCGGGCGTCGTCTACGACACGATCGGCTCGACCGAGACCGTGGAGACCTCGCTGCGGTTGCTCGCCACCGGTGGCACGCTCGTCGTGTCCGGGGTAGAACCGCCGAAGCGGTTCGAGTGGACGCCGCTGTACTTCAAGGAGCTGAAGGTCATCGGCTCGAACGGGTTCGGCATCGAGGAAGTCGGCGGCGTGGCCAAGCACGCGATGCTGCACTACTTCGACTTCATCGCGGACGGCATGGACCTGACGCCGGTCATCACCCACCGCTTCCCGCTGGAGCGCTGGGATGAGGCGGTGCTGACGGTGAAGAACTCCCGCCGCACCGGCGCCGTCAAGGTCCTGCTGGAGCCGTAGTGGCCAGGGTCTGGCTGCGGCGCACCGCGGCCACGACGGCCCGCCCCACACTGCCGGCCACGTCCGCCTTATCGAGCTCGTCGAGCGCGGCACTGGTCGAGCCGCCTGGGGTGGCCACCTGATCGATCAGCGCGCTCGGCGAGCTGGTGGTGTTCTTGAGCATGCTGGCGGCGCCGTAGCAGGTCTGCGCGACGGCCGTGGCGGCCGTTGCACCGTCCAGTCCCTGCGCGACCGCCGCCGAGACCATCGCCGCGGCCTGGTGGTACACCAGCGCCGGACCGGAACCGGCGATCGCGGTCATCGTCTCCGCGAGGCTCTCCGGGATCTCCACCGTCACCCCGACCCGCGTGAACAGCCAGCGGACCCGGGCCAGCTGATCGGGCAGCACGGCCGCGCCCGGGCACAGCGCGGTCATGCCCTGGCCGACCTGGATCGGCGTGTTGACCACGGCCCGGATCACCGCCGCGGACGGCGCCAGCCGCCGCTCGACCATGGCGGTGGTCACGCCGGCCGCCAGCGAGACCACGACGGCATCCGCGTGCAGCGCACCGGCGATCTCGGCGGCGGTTCCTGCGGTACTTCCCGGAGGTACGACCAGCAGCACGATGTCGGCGTCTGCCGCGGCCGCGGCGTTGTCGGTGGTCACGGTGATCGAGTAGCGGGCGGAGAGGGCACGCGCCCGCCGCACCGGCAGCACGGTGCCGGTCAGCGCGGAAGCGGGCAGGCCGGCGCCGAGCAGCCCGGCGAGGACGGCTTCACCCAGCTGGCCGATTCCGATGATCGCGACGCGGCCGGCGTGGCCCTGGACGGGGATGCTCATGGTTCCACCCTGGTGACGGTCTCGGTGCCGGCGGGCTGCCTGGCCCGCGGCGGGTCCGCCGGGCTCGAGGACGGGCCTTTCGCCTCGTCGATCCTGGCGATAAGAGTGTCCGGGCCGGCACCAGCCTGTGCCAGCGGTTCCCCGGCCTGGCCGCTCATCAGCACGCCCACGTCCAATTGGTCGAAGTCGCCAGACTCGGACATACCGCCACCCCCGTAGCGTCAGGCCAGATCTCCTGGTCATGCCACCCGGACCCCGCCGCGAACCCCGGCTCAGGGCGTCGTGACGAACATCACAACGCCGACGTGCCATCACCGTGAGTAGTAATTGCTCTTGGACACTGCACCCCATGCGCGCATTCGCCGACCGCGCGCTGGCCGCCGGAATCACCCTCGTCGCCCCCGCGACGTTCCTGCTCGGCGGCCATGACCTGCCCGCAGTCGCGGCGCCGACCGCCCCGTATGCGACGAGTACGGCCGTCGCCCTGCACATCAAGGACATCGGCCCGGCGCTCTCGGGCTGAGCGGGCTGGCCGCGGCCGGGCCACAAAGCCGGACGGGCCACAAAGCCGGACGGGCTGGAGCCGTGGGCGCGGCTCCAGCCCGAGATCCGTTGCGTCGCGGCTAGAAGATCGACTTCATCGAGCTCTTCTTGGTGATGGTGCCGCCCGACGCGACGAAGCTGTACACCTTCAGGTGCGAGGAGAAGAGCAGGGTCGTCTGCGAGCAGCCCTGCTTCGCGGGATTCTCCGGGAGGAGAACCGACGCGATCTCTCCCTGAGCGCTGTAATCGCTGTTGTACGCGATCGCTTCCACGCCGATGGCAGTGGCGCTGCCCGTCTTCTCGGCGCAGACCTGCACGTACATCCGCACGCCCTCCTTCTTGTACGAACCCCAGCCCTTCACGTCCGAAGTGACGGCAGGAACGGTGAACGTACCGGAACTAGCCGAGGATCCGGAGCCGGATCCGGATCCGGATCCGCCAGTCGAACCAGTACTGCTGGATTTCGCGGCTGGGCTGCTGGAACTACTGGACTTGGCGGCAGCGCTGGTCGAGCCCGTGGCCGGGCTGCTGGAACTCGCGGAGCCGCTCGCGGAACTGGCCGGGGCAGCGGGAGAGCCTGAGCCGCCGAGGACCGCGGATGGCCCCGTGGTGCTCGTCTGGCTGCCAGAGCTTGCCTGGGTGGTGGACCCCCCGGACCCGCACCCCTGCAGGGCGAACACGCCTATGACAGCAATAGAACCGGCAATCGTAGAAGTCCGACGCAACATTATTTGGTGTATCCCTCCGTCGACCCAATAAGCCAGACCTGCCCTCAGGCTCAACAAGACGGTCAAGATCAGACACGACAGCCAGAGGGGCTTCCTCATAGACGCCCCGGATCAGGACGCGGTTTACCTTGGCAGAGCCACGGCGCAGACCGCTCTCCCTGGAACGCTAGATATCGCGCCAGTCGGTCCTGGTGGACCGGATCGGCGCCTTGCGCCCGATTTCCCGCAGGACCGGCCCGGTGATTGCCGCAAACGCCTCGGGACCGTACTTGTCCCGCATACTGCGCAGGACGCCCTTGCCGCTGGCCTCGCCGACGAGATCGTTCAGCACCCGGTAGTCGATATCCTCGCCCTGGGCCAAACGGTCATAGGCGGACTGCGCGATAGCGGCAACCACGGGGTATTCAGCCGACTCGGCCAGGAACATGAGCGTCGCGTCCCTGAGCTCCATAAGCCGGAGTTTAGGCTGTGCGACAGTACTCACATGACACGTTTCGTCATAGACGCACCGATCGCCATCCAGCTCGCGGCCGAAGGCGCGGAGCTCGCGACGGGCCACACGCTGGTAGCTCCGACGCTGCTGCGGTCGCAGGCACTCGCGCTCACCTACGCCTCGGTCCGCGCGGGCACGATGGACGAGTCAGGTGCCAGGCGCGTCCTTGACGGCATCCGGACGCTACGCATCCGGCTGCTCGGTGACCGGGTCCTGCAGGCGACTGCCTGGCGCGTGGCGGAAACGCTCGGCTGGCCGGACACCTACCGGGCCGAGTACATCGCGCTGGTCAAGCTGCAGGCGGACGCGCTCGTCACCGCGGACACCGAGCTTGCCGACGCGGCCGGCCCGTTGGTCAGGGTCGCGCCGCTGAGCGAATTGTTCGAACCCTAGCGCCCGCGGTCGCGTCCCTGAGCCCGCGTTCGGGCTCGCTGGGGTGCCTAATTGCAGTAACTCGACGGATTGCAGTGGTCACACTGGTAACAGCTCGCCATTGCATCCCTCCCGCACCGCCGATGATGCCGTCAACGCGGTAATAGAGTCCGACGCGGTAAAAAACCTTGCGGTGAGCATGGTTTTTCTCCGTGATAAGAAGAGTTACCGCGCTAATCGCCGGGCGCTCCGTGGCGTCGGCCACGGGGAGTGGCATCTGTCACCGGAGTGAAGTCTGCGACTAGCACCGGCCGGCCCTGCACCGCCGGGAAGGCGGCTACGCTGGCATTATGACGCCGGAGAAGCTCGCGGACCTGGCGCGTTTGCGCAGGGTCCGCGATCTGATGGATCGCGAGTACGCGACTCCGCTCGACCTCGCCTCGCTCGCCCGCGTGGCGCTCATGTCGGAGGGACACTTCTCGCGGCAATTCCGCGAGGCTTACGGCGAGACTCCGTACTCCTACCTGATGACGCGGCGGATCGAGCGCGCGAAGGCGCTGCTGCGCCTCGGCGAGCTATCGGTCACCGATGTCTGCATGACGGTCGGGTGTACCTCGCTCGGCTCGTTCAGCGCTCGCTTTACCGAACTTGTAGGCGAAACGCCGACGGCCTACCGCTCCCGTGACCACAGCGCGCTCGTGGGCGTGCCTGGCTGTATCGCCAAGGAACTCACCCGGCCGAGCCGTACGCCGAGGCAAGGGGAACGCCCGCGTGGCGCCGGCTCGGTAACGTTGTGACCATGGAGCTTTCTCTTACCACCTGCTTCGTCCAGGTTCACGACCCAGACCTCGCGCTGGTTTTCTACCGTGACGTCCTCGGCCTCGAGCTGCGCAACGACGTCGCCAACGAGGAATTCCGCTGGATTACCGTGGGCGCCGCCGCACAGCCTGGCGTCTCGATCGTCCTCACCAACTACGTATGCGGCACGCCGGCCGACGGCGAGGCGCTCGCCGCCCTCCTCGCCAAGGGCGCGCTGCACGGCGTCAACTTCCGCACCGACGACCTGTACGCCACCTTCGAGAAGGTGCGCGCCTGGGGTGCCGAAATCGTGCAGGAGCCGACCGACCAGCCGTGGGGCGCGCGGGACTGTGCGGTACGTGACCCGTCGGGCAACCTGGTCCGCATCGACCAGTCGCCCGAGGCGTGACGGCCGTTAAGCGCCTTGCGGCACGTCGGCGTACTGGCCGAGTACGGCCAGGTAGCCGTCGTGCACGATGCCGTGCGCCGCTCGGGCGTACCCGGCCGCGTCTGGCCGCACGGTTGTCGCGAGCCCGTCCACATAGCGGTTGAACATGCAGAAGGTGGCGGCGATGAGGACCGTGTCGTGAATCTCCAGGTCGGTCGCGCCCTCTTTCCTCGCCAGTTCGATGTCCTCGGCGCTGACTTCCTTCCCGCTCCGCTGCACGGCGCCGGCGATCCGCAGCAGCGCCGCCAGCTTCGGCGTGACCGGGGCGGTGTCCAGGTCGGCGCGGACCTGGTCGACCAGCGCCATGCCCTCAGGTAGCTGAGCGGCCGCGAAGGCCGCGTGCGCGGAGGTGCAGTAACTGCAGTCGTTGCGCGAGGACACGTAGGTGGCGATCAGCTCACGGTCGCCGGGGGACAGCGTGTTCGGACCGCGCAGCAGGACCTCAACCAGCAGCGACATGGGATAGGCGGTTTCCGGCCGGTACTGGAACAAGGACCGGATACCTGGCTGATCGTTACCAAGGCTGATATGCGGCACCGGCCGGCTCCTCACTGTGCGTTCGTGGTGCCGCCGGGGCAGCGGCTACCGCATGGAAACATACACAGGCCAACCCGGAAAAGTCTTCTCCGAGATTGCCGGTATCAGATGGCGCCGCGACGATCTTGTCGGTGGAGGAGTTGATGGCGTACCGCCGTCCAGCCCTGGAACGACCAGTCGTTCGGCGGTCCGGCCGAGGGGCTCAGCTTCTCGTACATCGACACGAACGCATTGTTAGCCGCCGGGTTGATGGCGGCCTGATACTCGTAGGCATAGACGTTACTCCGCGGAGAATATCGCTGACGCGATGGCCACCGTCCGGCGAAGCGCAATGCCGTTTCGCACGAAATGGCCCGCGGCCTCGAGGCCGCGCCCGACCGGCTGGAGAACAGCCAGGAACTGAGCGTCGGCGTGGTTTGCGGTGCGGGCGACACCGCGTTCAGCGCGGGGGCCGCCCTCGCGGGCGGATTCGGGATCGCGCTCGCCTGCGACCTGATCGTGGCCGAGCGCACCGCCGTTTTCGGCCTGCCCGAGGTAACCCGCGGGCTGATCGCCAACGGCGGCGGCCTGCTCCGGCTGGCCAGGGCACTGCCAAGAGCGCAAGCCCTCGACCTGATCCTGACCGGCCGCCGCCTCGATGCCGAAGAGGCCGCCCGGCTGGGCCTGGTGACCCGCGTGGTCGACCAAGGCGCGGCCCTCTCCGAGGCGCTCGGGCTGGCGGCCACGATCGCGGCGGTCGAAGGCGCGACCGCATTTCTCGACCACAGGGAGCCGTCATGGAACCAGCATCTGTTAGCAGCTTCGCCGGGGATCACGTCCTGCCGCGGATCACCCCGTCGATCGGCTTCGAACCGGCCCAGGCGACCTTGCCGCTCGCGGATTAC
>DASXDG010000398.1:0-5878 GCA_036490795.1 Streptosporangiaceae bacterium | reverse complement strand
CGGCAGGCTACGGGGACAGGTGGCGTGACCTCAACGGAGCCCAGGACCGCTGTATCGTGACACTAGTACGGTCGTTATCCGCCCAGTTCTGGCCGTCGCCATGGCGACGGGATCTTTCCGGGCGGCAGCGAAAACCCCTTTTATGAGATGGTCGATGACGGCAGCCCCGCGGCGCTGCTGGGGCTCAGCCGCGCCGAGCTGGCGGTGGCCCGGCTCGTCGCTACCGGGCTGACTAACCGGGAGGTGGCCAGCCAGCTGTACGTGTCAGTGAAGACGGTGGAGTACCACCTCCGCAACAGCTACATCAAGCTCGACATCACCTCCCGCCGAGCGCTAGCCGCGCTGCTGCGCTAGCGCCGCGCGGCCTGGCCGCTATCGGCACCCAGCCAGGCACCGGGTTCGTGCTGGACCTGGCTGCCCTATTCTCCGCCGGGCGGACAATCGGTCAGCTGCAGGGTGAAGTATTCGGTGGCGCCGCCCGTGAAATCAACCTCCCCGTCGCAATAGGTGATCTTCGAGCCGACGACCTTCGTGTGGGCCGCGTTGTTGAAGTAGGTGAGCGTGCACTGCCAGGTCTTCCCGCACCCCCCGTTACCGCGGATGCGGGAGAGGCGAGGGCGACCGCTGGCGCAATGACGAGGGCAGCGGCGATCAAGATGCGCGAGATCATAACTACCCCATCTATCACGGGTCGCGAAAGCGAGCTAGGCCCAGTTTGACCGGAAGTCTCGCCGGCTGCCTCCGCTACTGGTCAGGGGCTTCCGTCAAGCTGGCACACCGCGCCCGGCTCGTGATCATCCGCGCACTACCAGGCCGCCGCGCCGAGGACCAGAGCATGACGCCGCAGGTCACCACCTCGAATCGCCGTTCTGAGCCCCGCCGGTTGGTTTCCCTTGACGAGCACATATGCCCTGCTTAAGATACCCCTTACTATAAGTATTAAATTAAGCCATTAGGCGGGCGGGGCCAATCGGCCGTGGGGCCGGAGGCCGCCCGCCGACCGCGGCCAGTCTCCGCGCTGTTGTCCTTCTGGATCAATTCCGCCGGCTCCATGGGGTGCCTGCCCGCGAACAGGACAAAGATCCCCATCCTGCCCAGGAATGAGGAAAGGGAGTAAGGAAATGGGATCGATTCACCTCCCGTGGCCGGCTGGATCCCGGCGCGGCAGCCCACGCGGCAGACGGCTACGCCCCGCGGTCCTCGCGGTCGCCGTCACCGCCGCCCTGATAGTGCCGGCCGTGACCACGCACTCCGCGGCCTATGGCGCCACCGGCGCTCCGTTCGGCGGCACTGCGGCCGCGGTGCCAGGCACCGTGTACGCCGCGAACTACGACACCGGCGGGCAGGGCGCGGGCTACAACGTAACGTCCGCTAACGGCTCCGCCAACAGCTACCGCTCCGACGGGGTCGACCTCGAGACCACCACCGACACCTCGCCCACTACCGCCGGCGGCAATGGGTACGACCTGGGTTGGACCACGGGCGGCCAGTGGTTCAACTACACCGTCAACGTCGCTACAGCCGGCACCTACACCGTCAGCTTCCGGGTGTCTTCCCCCTACGGGATCACCGACGCGCTGCACGTCGATAACTCCTCCGGCACCAACCTGTCCGGCGCGGTCGCCGTCCCCAACACCGGCGGGTACCAGACCTGGGCCAACGTCACCGCCAGCGTCACGCTGCCGGCCGGCCAGCAGACCCTCACCGTTGACCAGGACTCCAACGGCTGGAACTTCCACTACATGACCTTCACCCTGTCCTCCGGCGGCGGTACCGGTGGCGACCAGCCCTTCGGCGGGACACCCGCCGCCGTCCCAGGCACCGCCTACGCGGCCAATTACGACACCGGCGGGCAGGGCACCGCCTACAACGTCACCTCCACCAACGGCAGCGCGAACAGCTACCGCTCCGACGGAGTCGACCTCGAAGCCACCACCGACACCTCACCCACTACCGCCGGCGGCAATGGGTACGACATCGGCTGGACGGCGACCGGGCAGTGGTTCAACTACACCGTCAACGTCGCCACCGCCGGCACCTACACCGTCAGCCTGCGCCTGGCCGCACCCGCCGCCGTCGCCGACGGACTGCACATCGACAACTCCTCCGGCACCAACCTGTCCGGCACCATCGCCGTACCAGCGACCGGCGGGTACCAGACCTGGGTGACAGTCACGGCAAACCTGACCCTGCCGGCCGGCAAGCAGACCCTCACCGTTGACCAGGACAACGGCGGCTGGAACCTCCACTACCTAACCTTCGCCACCTCCTCCGGAGGCAGCACGCCAGCGCCGGCAGCGCCGACGGGCTTGACGGTCACCGGGACAACGTCCTCGTCGGTGTCGCTGTCCTGGACCGCACCGTCTGGCACGGTCACCGGTTACTACGTGTACGAGGGCGCCACTCAGGTCGCGAGCGTCACCGGCACTACCGATACCGTGACCGGCCTGGCCGCGTCGACCGCCTACACATTCACCGTCGCGGCCTACAACTCCGGCGGCACCTCGCCGAAGTCCGGCCAGGTCAGCGCCACCACGTCCGCCGCGGGGTCGGGGCCGCCTACCGGCGGCAGCCTAGGCTCGAACGTGATCGTCTTCACGCCGAGCGAGTCGCAGAGCTCGATCCAGAGTGAGCTGAACACGATAGCCAGCGCTCAGGTCGGCAACCAGTTCGGCACGGCACGCTACGCCCTGCTGTTCGAGCCGGGCACGTACGGCTCCACGGCGAACCCGCTGACCTTCCAGGTCGGCTTCTACACCGAGATCGCGGGCCTGGGCCAGAACCCGAGCCAGACCGTCATCAACGGCACGGCCGACGTCTACAACCAGTGCTCCGGCACCACCTGCAACGCGACAGACAACTTCTGGCGCTCGATATCCAACCTCACAATCAACGTCACTGGCCAGACAGGATGCGAGAACGGCGACGACTTCTGGGCGGTTTCCCAGGCCGCCCCGATGCGGCGCGTTCAGGTCAACGGCAACCTGTCGCTGATGGACTACTGCAACGGCTCGCCCGACTACGCCAGCGGCGGGTTCATCGCCGACTCGGACTTCACCGGCGGGACCGTCACCAACGGTTCGCAGCAGCAGTTCATCGTCCAGAACAGCGATCTGGACGGCTGGAGCAATTCAGTCTGGAACCAGGTCTTCTGCGGTGACCCCGGCGCCCCGGCGCAGAGTTTCGCGAGTAACTCGGGGGACAGCGGCGGGCCTAGCTCCTACACGACGCTTTCCACCTGCCCGGTGACCGAGCAGGAGCCCTACCTCTACACGAACTCCGCAGGCGCTTACAACGTGTTCGTGCCGTCGCTGCAGACGAACTCGTCCGGGACGACATGGACGGCAAGCACTAACACGCCGGGCACCTCGCTCTCGCTGAACACGTTCTACGTCGTCAACTCCTCCAGCACCGTGGCACAGATCAACTCGGCACTGTCGGTCGGCGACAACCTGCTGTTCACGCCGGGCGTGTACAGCTACGCCTCGACGATCAACGTGACCAACCCGGACACGAAGATCATCGGACTCGGCTTCCCCACGCTGATCCCGACCGCCGGCAACGTCGCCATGAACGTCGCCGACGTTAACGGAGTCAACATCTCCGGCATCATCTTCGATGCCGGCCCCACGAGCTCGCCGTCGCTGCTCACCGTCGGCACCCAGGGCTCGACCGTCAGCCACGCCAGCGACCCGGTGACCATCGACGACGTCTTCTTCCGCGTCGGCGGTGCCGAGACGGGCACGGCGGCGACCAGCTTTATCGACAACAGCAACAACTCGATCATCGACGATGTGTGGGCATGGCGGGCCGACCACGGCTCGGGCGCGGGCTCCTGGACGAGCGACCAGGGCAACACCGGGCTCATCGTGAACGGCAACAACGTGACCGCTTACGGCCTGGCGGTGGAGCACTACCAGCAGGACGAGGTCATCTGGAACGGCCAGGGCGGAGAGGTGATCTTCTTCCAGAACGAGAACCCCTACGAGGTTCCCAGCCAGTCGGTCTGGATGTCCAGTTCCACCCAGGACGGCTATCCGGCCTTCTACGTGCCCAACAGCGTCACCTCGTTCCAGGGCTACGGGATGGGCAGCTACAGCTACTTCGACCAAGGCGTGGCGATCGAGAACGCGATGGCGTTCCAGGCACCCGATACGTCAGGCGTCAAGTTCCATGACCTGCTCACAGTGTTCCTGAACGGGTCCGGCGGCATCGAATCGGTGATCAACGGCACGGGCGCGGCCGTCAGCCCCAGTTTCGGCGGCCCGAGCGATGTGGTGACCTACCCATGAGGTAGCTAGCCGCGAAGTTTAACCGCCGGCGGCCGGCGTGCACATCCCATGTGCGCGCCGGCCGCTGACTTTGGCGAGACTGCCCCTGCCGCCAGGATCTCCCGTCTCATCTAACCGGTTCGGGCCCGGAGACGATCCATCCTGGACAGTTAGGTAAGGCTAACCTAAGCTATGCGGATCGGCGTCGCTGGTTTCCGGCCAGCTTGCCGCCTGACGCGTTCAGCGGAGAGGTGATGATGAGCGAATCAACGACCAGCCTGGCGGGCCGTGCCCGGCCGGCCCGCCCGCAGGCGGTTCTGGCCGTTCTGAGCCGGGACTGGCTGAGCCCGCACACGGTACGGATCACGGCGGGCGGGCCAGGGTTCGAGGCATTGCGGATGAATGAGTTCACCGATAAGTACGCGAAGATCATCTTCGCTGACCCGGGCTTGGAGCTCACACCGCCGTATGACCTGGCGGCCCTGCGGCAGTCGCTCTCGCCCAGTCAGCAGCCGGTGACCCGCACCTATACGCTGCGCCGGGCCGAGGAGCGGCGTCAGCAGGTCGTGATCGATTTCGTGGTGCACGGGGACGCGGGGATCGCCGCGCCGTGGGCCGCTCACGCGGACCCCGGCGACACCCTCACTCTGTCCGGGGCCGGGGGTGCCTACCGCCCGGATCCTGGCAGCGACTGGCACCTGTTCATGGGGGATGAGTCGGCTTTGCCCGCGATCTGCTCCGCACTGGAGGCGCTGCCCGGTGATGCCCGCGGCATCGCCTATCTGGAGACGAGCGACCCCGGCGAGTACCTCGACGCCACGGCGCCGGGCGGAATGGAAGTCATCTGGCTGCACCGGCCCCGGCCAGGCAGCCAGCCCCGGCTGCTGGCCGACGCGCTGCTGGCCGGGTCCTGGCTTCCCGGCCGGGCTGATGTGTTCGCGCACGGGGAGCGGGAATCGATGAAAGCGGTCCGCTCCGCTCTCAAGGCCCGGATCGGCGACGGTGACCAGCTGTCCCTGTCGGGTTACTGGGCATCCGGCCGGACCGAAGACGTGTTTCAGGCCGAGAAGCGCCAGCCGGTCGGCCAGATCTGACATCGCGCCGGTCCTGTCCGAGTGCACCAACACCATCGTGGACAGTTACCTGGCCCGGGCGGGGCACCACCGGCCATTCTGACTACTCAGAACACGCGCGGACAGGTGCGTGTTCTCGGGTGGCGGCGATGCGCCGGGGGTGCTCATTGTGTGGGGCTGGCGGGGTGATTAGCGCGGTACTTATGTCCAGCACGGAAGAAAAGGCTGCTCACAGCGGCATTAATCACCGCGTTGGTCATAAGTACCGCGTTACCGTGACGGTGGCGGCGTGGCCGGGGCCAGGAAGGGGCACTCGCTGGTCCGGATCTCCCGGGATCAGCCCCGCCGCGGGCCCGGGAAGGCTTTGCCTGTGAGCCGTATCCCCATACCGGGCGAAACGGGCGCGGAAACAGTCACCTGACAGGCAAAGTGAGCGGACCAGCCGGAGATCATGGCCCGGTTATGGCCGGGGGACCGCCGCGGGAGCACGCGGATTACGGCTTGCGTGCGACTCCGCCCCAGGACGCGGACTTG
>DASXDG010000397.1:0-25285 GCA_036490795.1 Streptosporangiaceae bacterium | reverse complement strand
CCAGCGAGTGCCCCTCCTGCCCTAGCCGCGCCGCCGCCGTTACGGTAACGCGGTACTTATGTCCAACGCGGTGATTAATGCTGCTGTGAGCAGCCCTCTCTTCCGCGTTGGAGTAATCTTCCGTGCTCTTCGTCGTCCCGGCGACTGACGCTGACGCAGCTGTGATGCGGGTGGGGCAGGTGATGCGGGTGATGCGGGTGATGACGCATCCCATTACGCGTCAGGTCAGGTAGAGCACCGCGTAGCAGGCGAGCCAGTGCTCGACCATGTAGTCGGTGCCACTGGCCTTATTCATTTCCGGCCCGGCGTGCCGCTTTGCGGCCGCGTACAGGAGCGGCACGCGGGGATCGCTGTCCGGCAACGCCTCAGCCAGGCGTCGCCAGCACCAGGCGCGGGAGAGGTTCAGGCCGTGCAGGTGCGCGATCTGGCCGTCGCTGTCGTCGGACACGACCGCCGGGGTGAACAGCGACGCGGGCCGTTCGTCGCCCAGCGCGGGCAGGAACCGGTCAAGCCACGGGACGAAGTCGGCGGCCGGCAGCAGGTCGGCCATGAGCACGGCCTCGCACAGCGCGGGGGAGAGGAAGTCGGCGCCGTCCGGCTCCCACTCGCCTGGATAGCCAGCGTCGGAACCGAACCACCGCAGCGCCGTCTCGGTGATCGTGTCCAGCAGCGCGGTGTCCGCGAGGGACCGTGCGTAGCCGAGCTCGCGGTGCAGGCTGAACGCGCTGTTGTAGTGCGCGCCCTGCCGGATCGGATAGGTCGCCTTCGGCAGCCACTTGACGATCCGGGTCGTGAACAGGTCCGCCAGCGGCCGCATGTGCTCCGCCCACCGCCGCGCGTCCGGGTCGTCCCAGCTGGCCAGCTCGTGGGTGAGCGCCATTGCCCAGCTCCAGCCGTACGGGCGAGTCCCGCCGCCGTGCACGCTCATGTGGGCGGCCTCGGTGGCGATCGCGTCGGCGGTCAGGTGCTCGTCCAGTACGGCGCGGATCTCCTCGGCCGGCACCGCGTCAGGCACCAGCCGTAGCAGCCGCACCAGGACCCAGTGCATCTCGACCGCGGAGTGCCAGTCGTAGCAGCCGTAGAACGCCGGGTTGAGTTCTCTGGGCCGGATGGGCACCGGCATCGGTTCCGGCAAGATCATCAGCAGGAACCGCGGGTACTCGCGGCGGACGTTGGCCAGCGTCACCCGGGCGAATTCGCCGGCCCGGTCGAGCAGGAGCGCGTGGCGGCCGGTCATCGGTCTATGCTCCTTCCGGTCGTGGCCGGTGCGTCGCCGGGGGCGAACACATCCGCGTCCCAGCCGCTGGGTCCCAAGGCGTCCAGCGCGCTGGCTATGCGCCGTTCCTCATAGCTGAAGTGCGAATCCAGGATCGCGGTGAGCCCGTCGAGTTCCCGCAGCAGAACCTCTGGTGCGACAGGGCCCCGGTCCGGTGCCAGCAGTTCGCGGATCCGCCGCAGGATGCCGGCGACCAGGCGGTGGTCTTCGATGAGGTTGTCGATGACCGGGGCGAGCGCGGGTGAGGCAGCACGCAGTGCTGGCAGCAGGCGGTGGTCTTCACCGCTGTGATGGGTCTGGATCGCGGCGCAGAAACCGAGGCAGTGGCTGAGCAGGTCCTCAGGGATAGCGTGGCCGGCGCCCGCTGTGAACTGCTGGCGCACGGATGCGATCCGCTCGCGCAATGACTGGTGGACCTGGATCAGCTGTTCGCTCAGCGCGACCGCGCGGTCAGGCGTGGGCAACGGGGACGAAGGGCTTTCCGCTAGCGGTTCTTCCACCTTAGCTATTCTGGCGGCGCATCTGCGGTGGCTTGACGCCGGCGTTCTGGCCGCCGTCGATGGGGACGACGATGCCGGTGATGAAGGAGGCCTGGTCGGAACACAGCCACAGCACCGTGTCCGCGACCTCGGCGGTGGTGCCGATCCTGCCCATCGGCGTGGCCGCGGCGGCGCCCCGCTGAGCCTGCTCGCCGGCGGCTTCGAGGTTGTGCGTCAAGATGGTGCCTGGTGCCAGTGCGTTGACGCGGATGCCCTGGTCGGCGTAGTCGAGCGCGGCCACCTCGGTCAGGCCGATGATGCCGGCCTTGCCGGCCACGTACGCGGCTAGATTGGCGACGCCGATCAGGCCGGCCCGCGAGGCCATGTTCACGATGGTGCCGCCCCCGGTGCGCAGCATGGCCGGAATCTGGTACTTCATGCCGAGGAACGTGCCGCGGATATTCGTGGCGATGCCCCGGTCGAACTGGGCCGGATCGATGTCCGCGAGCGGGGCTGGCCGCGGACCGTCCGTGGCGTTGTTGAACGCCGCGTCGAGCCGGCCGAAGGTGGCCAGCGTCCGGTCGATCAGGCTCCGCTGTGACTCGACGTCGCTGACGTCGGTGCGGACGGCCAGCGCCTTCCCGCCATTCGCCTCGATGCGGCCCGCGACAGCGTCCAGCGCGCCGATGTCCCTCGCGGCGAGGACGACGGCGGCGCCGGCCGCGGCGAACGCCTCCGCGGTGGCGGCTCCGATTCCCTTGCTGGCACCGGCCACCAGCGCTACCCGGCCCCGCATGGGCAGGTCATTCATGATGCCCTCCAAAAGGTTCGTCATCTAAGGATAAGATATCTAACCTTGTTGGGCTTCGCAAGACCTGCTCCATGCGCAAGGTCCGAGAGGAGCTTCCCGGCCCGGGTTAGCGACGATTGAGCCGTGCGAGTACTGATCACTGGCGGAACCGGTTTCGTGGGCTCGCATACCGCGGCGGAGGTGGTTCACGCCGGGCACACCGTCCGGCTCCTCGTGCGCCGGCCGGAACGGGCCGGCCCGGCGCTCGCCCCGCTCGGGGTCTCGGTGCGGGATGTCGTCACGGGCGACGTCCTCGACCCGGACTCGGTGCGGGCGGCGGTCGCGGGCTGCGACGCGGTGATCCACGCCGCCGCCGTCTATTCACTGGATCCCCGCAACGCCGGCAGCGCGGTCGCGACCAATGCCCGGGCCACCGAGATCGTGCTCCGGGCTGCCGCCCAGGCGGGCCTTGACCCGATCATTTACGTATCGAGTTACGTCGCGCTGCTGCCAAGCCACGACGTGCTCACTGAGAACAGCCCGGCCAAGGCGAGCGGCCCTGCCTATCCCAGATCGAAGGCCGAAGCCGATCTGATCGCCCGCCGCCACCAGGCTGCTGGCGCGCCGGTGGTGATCACCTATCCAGGCGCCGTGGCCGGTCCGAACGATCCCTACTTCGGCGATACCGCGTTCACCTTGGCGATGATCCTCAGGAACCGGACGCCGTTCGCGTTCCCGGGCCGGTGGCCGCTTGCCGATGTCGGCTACGTCGCCGGCGCGCACGCGGCGATGCTTGAGCCGGGCCGAGGGCCGCGACGATACCTGCTCGGCGGCCACGACACGACCTGGAACGACCTGTACGCGTCGCTTCGCGAGCTCACCGCTCGCCGGCTTCCCGCCGTCCCGACGCCCGGTGCCGTGGCCAGAACCAGCGGCCGGGGCTTGGACGTCATCCAGCGCCTGGTCCGGACACGCCTCCCGTTCGGCTATCAGGGACCGTGGATCATCACCCGGTGCGCGGGCACCGACGACACCACGGCCAGGCGGGAACTCCGGATCGAGCCACCACCGCTGGAGCAGACACTCGGCGACACGATCCGCTGGATGGTCAGGGCCCGGCATCTTCGCGCCAAGCTGGCTGGCCCGCTTACCGGCGGCTTATCGCGGGACCTCCTGGACCAGCCGCCCGTACAGATCAGGCCGCCTGTCGGCGAATAGATCGTTCCGCTCGCTGATCCGTTTGTCTCGCGCCCTCCGGAGGTCGAGCGTGGCGGTCAGCACGGCCGGCCGGTTCTCGCACACGGGGCCGGCGGCCGGGTATCCGCTGCGCCGCAGGATGACCGAGCCGCCGAGCCAGTCCACTCCTCGCTCGTGACCGCACCGGTCCGCGATCGCGACGAACACGCCGTTGGCCGAGGCGGCCGCCTGCGCCGACACCACCTCTCCCGAGCGCTCACCAGCCGGCGGGATCGTGCCCGTCGCCGACCAGGCCACCGGAACCGCGATGAGGTCGGCACGGCTCAGCGCGGCGAGCCGCACCCACTCAGGGAACTCCAGGTCGTAGCAGATCATCAGCCCGACATTGCCGAACGGCAACTCCACCACCGCGGGCACGTCGCCGCCTGGCGTGAAGATCTTCTTCTCGTCGTCCCAGAGGTGCACTTTGCGGTACACCGCTCTCGTGCCGGACGCGTCGACGATCGCCGCGCTGTTGTACAGCATCCCGTCCGTCCCCAGCTCGCAGAATCCGCCGGCGATGCTCAGGTCGTGCTCCGCTGCCAGCGACCGCCACTCGCGCAACGTGGCGGAGGTAGCCGCGGCCGACGCCAGCGATCGCGCCTCGCCGGCGCCGGAGAGCATGTAGCCCGAGTCCGCCAGTTCCGGCAGCACGACCAGGCGCGCACCCGCATCCGCCGCCTCCACGACCGCCGCCCGTATCGCCTCCCGGTTAGCGGCGGGCTCTGCCGCGGTCACAGCGGGCTGCGCGACGGCGACAACCGTTCCTGGAGACGTCATTTCGCCATGGTGTCAAAACCGGATCCCGCCTGCCACGCGATTTTCGTGGCATCGGTGCTCACCTGATGGTCACAATGTTGCCAGGCCGGCCGGATGAGCCGGATGGCGGCGTTTGTGTGGGGTGGTAATGAATTCACCGGGTGTGTTCGCCGACCTGGCTGCTCAGCGTGCGTGCTGGCATCCCGTCGCGTTCGCCAGTGACGTCGCTGACCGGCCGGTGCACGCCGACCTGCTCGGTGAGCCGCTGGTTGTCTGGCGCGGGGCGAGCGGGACGCCGCGGGTGATGTCGGATCTGTGCGTGCATCGCGGCACCGCGCTGTCGCTGGGCTGGATCCAGGGCGAGGAGCTGGTGTGTGCCTACCACGGCTGGCGGTACGGCGCCGATGGCCGGTGCGTGGCGATCCCGCAGAAGGAAGATCCGGCTGTGGTCCCGGCCAAGGCCCGGGTCCGGGCCTATCAGGCGCAGGAACGCTACGGGCTGATCTGGGCCGCGCTGGAGGAGCCGCGGTGGCCGCTCCCCGAGGTGCCGGAACTGGAGGCCAGTGAGTGGGCGGTCGTCGCGGCCGGGCCGTACCGGTGGCACTGCGACGCCGCTCGCCAGGTGGAGAACTTCACCGACTTCGGGCACTTTCCCTGGGTGCATCCGGGGCTGCTCGGCGACCTGGAGCGGCCGGTGGTGCCCCGCCACGAGGTGCACGCCGACGGGCACGTGCTGCGGTATGAGGTCGTCCGCCCGGAGGCGCCGAACACGGGGGACTTCCCGGTCTTCGCCAACGAACAGGCAGGCCCGCCGGAACGGCGCAGCCGGTACGAGCTGCACCTGCCCTACACGATCGTGCTGCGGCTGGGCTGGGGCGGGGAGCGAGGCATGGTGTATTTCTTCGCCGCGCAGCCTGCTGCCGCCGACAAGTGCGCGGGCTATGTGGTCATCGGCCGCAACTACAACACCGACCAGCCGGACCAGGTGCTCCGCGAATTCGAGGACACCATTTTCGGTCAGGATCAGGTTGTCGTCGAATCACAGCGGCCAGAACGTGTGCCGTTCGACCTGGCCGCGGAGCTTCACCTGCGCTTCGACGCTGTGGCCGTCGCCTACCGCAAGGCCATGCGCGACCTCGCCCTGGCAGCCAGCACCCCGATCGGAACGTCCGTCGAATAACGCGGTCACAACCCCGCGATCTATATCAAAACTGGCATCGCTTCATCCCTCGGGACGCGTCAACGCCCGAACCGTGTGGAGGAATTTCGGCCCGGGTGATAACCACACGACCGTGGCCGGTGAGTTCGCTGCCGGCAGCGTGGTGATCTCCGTCACCGGGCCGCCGGACCAGCACAAGATGGGCCACGAGCCGCCCGGGCGGGCCGGGCTGCCGATCCAGATCGCCTGTCCTCGCGCGGTCATGTCGTACTGCTGCGATAGCCGGCCGGCGAAGACATGCAAGGTGGCGCGACGGCCATCCCGCCAGCTGACCAGGCTGGTCGTGACGGCGAGCGCGCCGGCATGATCAGAGGTCTGCTGGACGGCATAGCTGAGCGCGCCGTCGGCCAGGTAGGCCGGGTCCGTCTCGGTGCACTGTGACCCCACTTGACCGAGCCGGCACGGTGCGGGCGCGGTCGTGGCGCCCTTGATGCTCGTGGCGGTGAACGGGCGGAGCACCAGGACGCTGCTGATGGCGGCGGTCGGCGCCAGCGCCAGCGCCAGCGCGCTGTCATTGGGGGACCAGGTGAGGTCCGCGACATCGGGCGGCCAGTTGTTGTCGTTGCCGCCTGGGTTGGTGGCGATGACGATGGTGTTGTGCTGCCCGGTGACCAGGTTCCGGGTGATGAGCTCCTCGCGGTACCGGTTGCTGGTCACGTACGCGATGGCGTGTCCGTCCTGGCTCATCGACCAGTCCGCGGTGCCGGCCTGAACCAGGTGCTCGGCGCCGCCGGCCAGCGGCATCCGCCAGATCCCTTCCGCCCCGGAAGCGCTGCCGCGGGAGAAGTAGACCCAGCCGCCGCGGATGCTGACCGGGTTGTCGAAGATCTCGTTCACCTGCGGGGTGAGCCAGCGCACGATCTTGCCGGTCCGGGACGACAGCACGGCGAGCCGGGTGCACAGGGTGCCCCGGCTCTTGGCTGGCGGGCAATTGATCCCCGCCACGAACACGGACGGATCGGTGCGCGGCGCGCCGGTACCAGCACTGGCACCGGCATCAGCGCGGCTGAGGGTGACAGCCTGCGCGGTTACCGTCTGGTGCGCGAACGGGGCCGACGCGCTCGCACATGCTGGGGTCAGCGCGATGGTAGCCGTAGCGGCGAGCAAGGCCGCGGGACGAGAGAGTCTCATGCCGCTAAGACGCCGCGGCCCGCGGCCCGGTTGCGTGCGGTTGCGTGTTCGCACCGCGGGCGGACCGAAAATCCGCGAGATCCAGGTGGTGCCGTCGGCCTGGGGACGGCCGCGTGGCGGAGCGCGGCCGCGGGTGACCGGGTCCTCAGTGAGGCGGATCGTGCACCTAATACGCCGGGTTGGGCTTGTGCTGCGGCACCGCCGCGCGCAGGTCGCGGAACCTCTCCGGACCTTCGCCTGCCTTCTTGACCTCCTTCTTCCACGTGTGACTGTGTACCTCCTGGTCCAGTGACCGGAGGCGACCCTTGGCCGTGGTGCGGACACTGGCTGGCAGGGCGTCCAGGACGCTGAGCACGGCTATCACATCGGCCGCGAGGTCGAAGGTCCATATCTGCTCGGGCGTGTACAGGCTGAGGCGGTTGTCGATATCGCTCTTCAGCATGCCGGCGTCGCGGGCATGGACGCCCGCCTCGCTCACTGCCACGCTCAGCGCCCGGATCTGCTTGAGCAGTCCCGGCCGCTCGCTGGTGTACGCCCGCACGGCGGGCTCGCTGCTCAGCGGGGGGCCGGGTACGGAGAGAATCAGGTAGATGAACGGCGAGCACGACGAGCAGTCATCGACGTCAGGCGGTACCAGGCCGGTCTGGCTGCCGGCGCTGCTGACGACGTACCTGACCGGGGCAGACCTTCGCCGCCGGCTCAGCAGTCATACCGCATGATAGCGGGCTAAATCCGCGTCATCCTCCTGATGATCCTGGCCGCTGGTAAATACGTTGCCGCAGGTCGGCGTGCAGACCTACACTGGCCACGCCGCGGCAAGACATGTCCTCTGATCAGGAAGGAGGTGCTCGCGATGTTCGCTCATCGTCAGACGCCTCCAGGGGTTGCTTTCTAGCAAGCCCGGAGACGCACTGCGGGTGCCCTCAGGAATCTGGCATCAGCCAATCCTGAGGGCACCTTCTATCACCCTCTGGTCTGGGCCGCTGGACCGTCACGGCCTGTCGGGCCAGCCTGTGGCATCGAACACGGCGACCGGGTCCAGGTAGTCCCGCCAGTGCGTCACCTTGTTGTCCTTGACGGTGACGATGGAGACGAAGCGGTTGCTGTACGGCCGGCCCGTCTGCACCGATTCGCCGTGCACTTCGTACTCGAGTACGGCCACCGACGCTTCCGGGTCCCGGTAGACGCGGAGATTGTCCGCGGTGCGCATGGCGATGAAGCCGCCGTACCCGCTGTACAGGTCGATGATGGCCTGCCGCCCTTCCGCGCGCCTGGGGTAGCCGGGCACGGAGATGACGTATTCGAAGACCACGTCGTCGGTCAGGAGGTCGAAGTAGTCCTCGCCGTCGGCGAGACCTTTCAGCCCTTCCCGGATGATCTTGAAGAAGGGGCCGTCAGCTCCGAAGGGGTCGCTGTCGCTGACGTACTTGGTCACGTGTCCTCCGCTGTGGTCCGGGCGGCGTTGCCCTCCGCTGCCGATCCCGTGTCTGAGACTGTATTACCGGCCCCCGGTGATCGGAGGGCGGCATACCGCCGAGGAATGCCGCCCGGGCGCTTCGCGTTAACGCGCTGGTGAAGAAGATTGGCTTTCTGTCGTTCGGGCACTGGTCCTCGTCACCTGGCTCGCAGACGCGGTCGGCATCGGACGCGTTGCTGCAGTCGATCGACCTGGCCGTAGCCGCCGAAGAGCTCGGCGCGGACGGCGCGTACTTCCGCGTCCATCATTTCGCGAGGCAGCTGGGATCGCCGTTCCCGCTGCTGGCGGCGGTCGGCGCGCGCACCAGCCGGATCGAGATCGGCACGGCGGTCATCGACATGCGCTACGAGAACCCGCTCTACATGGCGGAAGACGCCGGGGCGGCCGACCTGATCGCCGGCGGCCGCCTTCAGCTGGGAATCAGCCGCGGCTCGCCGGAGCAGGTGATCGAGGGCTGGCGGTACTTCGGCTACCAGCCGCAAGAAGGTCAGACGGATGCCGACATGGCCCGCGGGCACGCCCAGGTGCTGCTCGAGGTGCTGGGTGGCGAGGGCTTCGCCCGGCCCAATCCCCGCCCGATGTTCCCGAACCCGCCCGGCCTGCTGCGGGTCGAGCCGCACTCAGAGGGGCTGCGTGAGCGCATCTGGTGGGCCGCCGCGTCACAGCGGACCGCCACCTGGGCGGCCGAGCTGGGCATGAACCTGCAAAGTTCGACGCTGATCACTAACGAGTCGGACAAACCGTTCCATCTGCAGCAGGCGGAGCAGATCCAGGCATACCGTGACGCATGGCAGAAGGCCGGCCACGAACGGGAGCCGCGGGTCTCGGTGAGCCGAAGCATCTTCGCCCTCGTCGATGACCAGGACCGGACGTACTTCGGCCTCCGGAACCAGGGCAGTGACGAGGTCGGGTTCATCGACGCGGAGACCCAGGCGATCTTCGGCCGCACGTACGCTGCCGAGCCGGATGTGCTGATCCAGCAGCTCAAGGAGGACGAGGCGATCGCGGCCGCTGACACGCTGCTGCTTACCGTCCCCAACCAGCTCGGCGTCGACTACAACACCCACGTCATCGACGCCATCCTTACCCACGTGGCACCCGCGCTCGGCTGGCGCTAACGCTCACAGAACAAAACCGTCCCCGCGGGGACGGTTTTGCAATTGCGTGATGCGTTCTCAGTGGAAACGGCGGCAGCACGCATCAGCTGGCCAGGGGCTCCGGCGGCCCGATGTCAGGTGCGGTCGCTGGTCTCAGTTGTTGGGGCAGACGATGGCGTGAGGCGAGCCGAGGTTGCCCGAGGCCGAGCTGTTGTGGTTGCCGGGCAGGGCCACGATGGTCGTCGGCAGGACCTCGGTCCAGAACTCGTTGCCCTCACCCGGGTCGAGGTTGCAGCCGGTCTTCTGCCAGTTGGCGTTGTAGACAGTGAAGTACTCACGGCCGTTGCTAGAGCAGGCCGGGAAGGTGTGGCCGCACTCGACCGTTCCCGAGCTGCTGAGGAGAGCCGAGCCGGGAGTTGGCGCCACGGCTTCCTGCGCGATGAACTTCATCGCGGGACACTGCACATCGCCATCGGCGGTCTGGCAGTAGCCCTCTCCGGCGGCGATCGCGTCCACGACGTTCGTCGCGACTCCGTAGCCGACTAGGTCCGCGCACTCGATTCCGGTCACGCCGCCGACAACGGGGGAGAGGGCCGTGCAGGCGTGGATGCCGCCGAGGAGAGCCTCCTGGCCCGTGTTGATGTAAAACACGGGAATGGCGGCTTCCCGCGCGTCCGGCCGCTCCTTGGCTACGTCGGCCGTCGTCAGCCGCCTGCCGGCGGGAGTCACGTAAAAAGATGGCTGGATCGTCTTGAGTTTGGAGAGGTCGGCCGGGAGGACGGCTGAAGCCCCAGTGGTCAGGCGACTCGCGACGTGAGTCGCGTGGACGGGAGCCGCGGGGGTGTCAGTCGCGGAGGCGCTGGTAGCGACAAGGAACCCGCCAGTCGCCAGGATGCCCGCGATCACGGTCGTCAGCAGGGGTCTACGGAGTCGGTGCGCTGATCCTCTGGTCATTTCAGCCTTTCTCCGATAAAACGGACCGGTCATATTTGTCTTATCCGAGTAATTTGTTCGCGGCAAGGGTTATGGCCACCTGTCGTCGCGCCGGACGGCAGGGCGGGAGGCCGGGGCTGGCGGGTGAGCCACTGCCAGAACGTCCGCCGGGGCAGGCGGGGCGGCCGTACCACGATGTTGCCGTACTGCAGCCGACCGGACATGTCGACCCTGAGCATGACCGGCACGCCGGTGTCCGGCAGCTGGCGGGACTTTATGTTGCTGCCATGGATGGCCACTTCGTCCGTGTTCACGACGATGCCTGGCCTGGTAACCAGGATCAGGTTCCCGTGGACCACCTCGGCGTCGATCTGCAGCGTGGGCCAGGCGATGTCCGCGTCGGTGAAGTCGAGCGTCACGTTGCCGTGCACGATCTTGGCCTGGATGCGCCGCGGCACCGCCCAGCGGCCGGAGCGGGCCGTATTGCCCATGTGGCATTCGATGCGGACGACCTCTTTGGGCCTGGCCGAAGGTGTGCCCATCGCCGCGCCGGCGGTGCCCCCGGCGCTGGGCAGGTCCGCGACCAGTGCGGCAAGCTCGTTGTAGGTCCGGGCGGTCAGTGCCGCCTCCACCCGCTGGTCCAGTTCCGCCGCGTCGATCCTGCCGTCGCCCGCGGACACTCGTAGCAGCTCAACCACCCGGTCCCGGTCCTCGTGCGAGGCGCGCATCTCGCCGCGCGGGACCGCTTCTCCGGAGCTTGCCTGCGGCGCCGCCTCATCCGCCATGAGAGAACTTTACGGCCGGCGCGTCCCGTCCAGCACCACGTGCCAGACGCCACCGTGTGTTCTGCCGCGGGCGCCGCTTAGGCGGACCAGCTCGGCCATGAGTCAGCTTAAATGACTACATGACGGAGATAGCTGACGTGAAAGCGGCGGCAGACGCTGCTGCTAAGGCGCTGACGGGCTACACGGATCTGGACTGGCAGCAGGTGCCAGCTGCCGGCCTGGAGTGGAGTTGCTGCCAGACGGCACTCCACCTGGCTGATTGTCTCTACTTCTACACAATGCAGGTTGTGTGCGGGCAGCCCGGCAAGTACCTGTGCACCGAGCTTGCCCTCGACGACACGGCCTCGCCGCGGGGACTGCTGGCGGCGGTGAGCGCGCACGCTGACCTATTGCACCGCATCACGCGGTCTGCCGACCCGGACCTGCGCGCGCAGCATAATTCGGGTGTCTCGGACGCGGCGGGGTTCGCCGCGATGGGCGTCGTGGAGACGCTGGTCCACACCTTCGACATGGTGCACGGGCTGAACCCCGCGGAGCAGTGGCGACCGCCGGCCGAACTTGCCGAGCCGGTGCTCACCCGGCTGTTTCCGCACGCTCCCAGCGCAGATCCCGCCGATGCGCTGCTGTACTGCTGCGGCCGCATTGCCCTGGGTGAGCTGCCGCGGCTGACACCTTGGCACTGGGACGTGTCGGTCAGGACGTGATTGCGGTGTGACCGTGAGCCGGATGCCGAGTCGGTTCCATCCTCAGCCGCAGCTCGCTTGTGCAGGCTCCCCGGTTACGCAGCACGGGGTTGCGTCGCCAGGATGTTGCGGGTGAACGCGCTGGAACGCCTGGGTTCCAGCGGGTACCGGTCATGGTCGGCAATACCCGCTCATTCACGGGTACAACGGTAACTTCACGGCGACGCGCTAACCGCCGTTCCCTGGGGTCACCAAAGGTCGCCGCCCGTCAGTACGTAGAGGAAGGGCACCAGCGGTATAAGGCTGAACAGAGCCCAAGCCAGCTTCGCGACGCCCCCGATGTCACTGCGGCCCACCAGATTGACCCACACCAGGATCACGGCGATGGGGTGAAGGATGCAGACCAGGAGCTCAAGGACCTTCTTCATCACCTGAATCTACCCGGTATGCCCAGTAGCATCCGGCGGATCGCCGGTGAGTTCGTGAGGGCTGCGAGGGGGTAAGGCTGGTCGTCATGCCGGGGTCCGGTAGTGCTCCTCGACCGGGATCCTGGCTTCGTCGAACAGTGCCGGTCCTTCCTGCGCCACCGATGGCCAGTCCGAGCCGGGGTTGAGGCCGATGAGCTGCTCGGTGGACAGTGCGTATACGACCCGACCGAGCCCGGACCGGACGATCGCGCCGGTGCACATCTGACAGGGCTGGCAGCTGGTGTACATGGTGATCCGCGCGGCGCCGGCGCCGTCGCGTTCGCGGGCCGCCCAGCGGGCGAGCTTCAGCTCGGGGTGGGCGGTGATGTCGTTGTCGCGCCGCACCGTGTTGCGGGCCTCGATGAGGATCGTGCCGTCGGCGTCGGCCAGCAACGAGCCGTAGGGCGCGTCGCCCAGGGCAATCGCCTGGGCCGCGATGGCGATGGCACGGCGCAGCAGGACCTGGTCACCGGGCGTGATCATGACGCCATCCGCGCGTGGGTGGCCACCGTGGTGAGCGCCCGCCAGGCGACTCCGGGCCGCCGGGTCTCCTCGGGGTCGCCGTGGTAGGGGTCGAGGACGACGGTACCGGCGCCGAGCTCGCGGAGTTCATCGAGGTCGGCGAGGATCTGCTCGATGCTGCCGGTGCCGGGCGGCCGCTCTGCGTCCTCGACCGGTGCACCGGTCAGCCGCAGCGCGATGCGCGGCGCCAGCGCGGGCAGCGTGCGGCTGCTCACCGTGTCGCGCAGGGACGCGAGCGAAGCGCGGAGCGGGTGCCATGTCGCGCCGAACCTGACGGCTCGCTGGATCGCCGCCTCGCTGTTGCCGCCCACCCAGAGCGGAACCGGGCGCCGTGAGCCCCAGGCTTCACGCAACTCGGCCAGGTACTGGTCGGTCAGCTGGCCGCGCCTGGCGAACGGCACGCCGAGCGCCTCGAACTCCTGCCGTGCCCCGCCGACGCCAACCCCGAGCACCAGCCGGCCGCCGCTGAGCTCGTCGAGGTTGCCGGCCATCCGCGCGACCAGCAGCGGATGCCGGTAGGGCAGCACGACCACGGTCGTGCCCAGCCGTACCCGCGTGGTGAGGCCGGCCAGCCAGGCCAGCGTGGTGAACGGCTCGTAGAACGGTTCGGGATAACGGACGGCCACGTCGGGGGTGACGACCACGTGGTCTGACACCATGAGCAGGTCGAAGCCGAGCCCTTCGGTGATACGCGCCCACTCGCGCAGCACACCGGGATCGGTCCCCGGCCCGTAGTTGGGTATGTTCACGCCAAGATGCATGCCCGGAGGCTATACCGGCGATCACGGGATCTGGAACCATCTTCTCCCGGTAATACTCGCCATAAGCCGTGATTTTGCTCGTAGAATCGTGCCGTGGCCGCGAATCTTGACGACGTCGATTGGGCGATCGTCGGCCAGCTCCAGCGCGATGCCCGCATCTCCATCAGCGAACTGGGGCGCCGGGTGAAGCTCAGCGCGTCCGCCACCACCGAACGCGTCCGGCAGCTCGAGGCACTGGGCATCATCACCGGCTACCACGCCACCGTCGACGCGGCCAAGGCCGGCTACCCGGTGCTCGCCATCGTCCGGCTGAAATACCCGGGCAACCACCACCAGCCACTGCGCCGGCTGCTCGCCGAACGACGCGAGATCCTGGAGTGCCTGCGCACCACCGGCGACGACTGTTACACGCTGAAAGTGGCCGCGACGTCCATGGAGCACCTGGAGGCGCTGGTGGACGAACTGGCCGGATTCGGCAGCACGACCACCAGCGTCGTCTATAGCCAGACACTGCCGTACCGGGGCCCCGGCCGGCCGTGACCGGCTCCCGCCGTGGCCTGCCGTGGCCCGCCGTGGCCTGCCTGCCGGGTCCCGGCGAGGTCAGGTGCCGATCCAGCGAGCGAACCACTCCAGGATGGCCTCGAATCGCGCCACCCGATGGCTGGGCAGGCCGGACCGGGACAGTTCGTGGCCTTCGCCGGGGAACAGGAGCATCTCGACGGGGCAGCCGCGCAGCTTGAGCGCGGTAAACAGCCGCTGCGCCTGCTCGACCGGGCACCGCCAGTCGTGCTCCGAGTGAATGATCAGCATCGGCATGCTGATCGAGTCCGCGTAGCTCAGCGGGCTCTCCGCCGCCCAGCCGGCCCGGTCCTGGCCGTAAAGCCCGCGCGCGAACCAGTAGCCGATGTCGCTGGACCCGCTGAAGCTGTCGATCGCGTTGACCGCGCGCTCACTGACCGCCGCGCTGAACCGGCCGGCGTGGCCGGCGAGCCAGGTGGTCATGTAGCCGCCGTGCGAGCCGCCGAGCACGCCGACCCGGCTGCTGTCCAGTTCGGGCTCGGCCAGCGCGGCGTCCAGCAGGGCGATCAGGTCGGGCGCGCTGCGCTCGCCGACGTCGCCGGTCACGTACCTGCCGTGCGCCTGGCCGTAGCCGGAGGATCCGCGCGGGTTGCCCATCACGACCGCGTACCCGGCTCCGGCGTACACCTGCGCCTCGTCGTGCATTGACCAGGTGTACTGGGTGAACGGGCCACCGTGGATCATCAGCAGCACCGGGTGCGGCCCGCTGCCGGCCGGCTTGACCACCCAGCCGTGCACGGGGTACCCGTCCGGGGCGGTCGCGGTCACCTCCCGCATCTCGCAGACGCCGGCGGCAGCGGCGAACTCGGCGCCGAACGAGGTTAGCTGGCGCACCTGGCCATCGCGCACCACGACAAGCTCGCCCGCACTGCTCGGATCGGCGACAGTCGCGGCGATCGTGCCATCCGCGGCGGCGGAAAAGCCGTGCACGACGTTCTGGCCGCTGAGCAGGCTCCGCGGTTCCCCGCCGTCGTACGGCGCCTGGAGCAGGGTGACCGCGCCCCGGTCATCGTTGGTGAACAAGATGCCGCCAGCGGCCGGCACCAGCGGGTCCGCGGAGCCGTGGTGGAACCGCTCCTCATCGGTGAGCTGGCGCGCCTGCCCGGAACCGTCCGCCGGCACCGACCAGATCCCGTGATTGCTGCCAGGGACCGCGATACCCTCCTGGCGCAGTGGCACGGCGGTGAAGTACACGGCCGCCCCGTCCAGGGAGAACACCGGGCCGTTCGCCACCAGGCCGCCCGCGGTCAGGGGTCGCGGGCCAGAACCGTCCGCCGCGCACACCCACACGTCTACGCGCGGGTCATCGCCGCTGCCCTCATGCAGCCCGGCCGCGAACGTGAGCAGCTGGCCGTCCGGGCTCCATGCCACGTCCAGGTGGTCGAAGTTCGCGCTGGTGACCTGAACCGGCGACGGTGACGGCTCGAGCGGATCCACAACGAACAGCTGCGCGGGCCTGTCGATGGTGAAACCGATATTGTCCCTGCGGTAATTCAGCCTGGTGATGCGCCGCGGGGGTTCCTTCTCCGCCGGGCGTCCGCCGCGCTTGGCCCGGTATCTCTCTCCCTCGGGAACCCTGCTCGAGTAGGCGATCCGGTCCGAACCCGGGCTCCAGGCCGGCTCGCCCGCGGCGAGCACGTGGTCGGTGACGCGGCGCGGCTCCCCGCCGTCGACCGGCATCACATACAGCTGCGCCGGGGCATCGGCCGGGTCCGAACGCAGGAAGGCCAGCCAGCGGCCGTCCGGCGAGTATCTCGGTGACCGGTCGTGCGGGCCCTCGGTGAGCTTGCGCGGTGCAGCCGCGGACTCATCGGTGCCCGCCAGCCACAGCTCTCCCCGGTACTCGTCGGCGTCCATGTCCATGCGGGTAACCGAGGCCACCACGTGCCGGCCATCCGGTGCGATCGCCGGCGGGCCAACCAAGCGGAGTAGGTCAAGATCAGATGGTTTCACCCGCTAAGCGTACGGCTGTCCGCCAGACCGCCCCAGCGAAGCCTTCCGCGACCCATACCACGCAAACCACACGGCAGGTGGTCCGCGGGCGGGGTTTCCCGTTCCGGGAGAGTAACGTGCCCGGTGAGATGGATACTCCAGCAGGCATCGTCGTGATCGCGCACGGCGGTTGCGAGGTGAGCACGCAGTCGGTCACGGCGGCGGACCCGCCGGTGCTCCGGATGATTCCGGTGGCATGGGCGATCGGGCGTGCGGTCCGGGGGAACGGGATAACGGTGTGGCGGCACCGTTTTGAGGTCCGTGGCTGGAACGGGGAGCAGGCGTCGCCGGCTGGTGATCTGAACCGGCTGCTCGATGACATCACGGCCCGGTACCAGGGCGTTCCGGTGGTCATGGCCGGGCACTCGATGGGGGCGCGCGCCGCGTTCCGCGCGGCGGGCCATCCGGCGGTGTCCGCGGTGGCCGGGCTGGCGCCGTGGCTGCCGCCGGGGGAACCCGTCGGTCAGCTCAGGGGCCGGCGGGTACTGCTCGCGCACGGCAGCGCGGACACGGTAACCAGTCCCGGCGATACCTGGGCCTATGCCGAGCGCGCCCGTGCGGTGACGCAGGTGACGGCGCTGGAGATCAACGGCGGGGATCACCCGATGCTGCGCAAGGCGCGGTTGTGGCATGCGATCGCGGCCGAGTTCACCCGGCTGTCGTTCGGGCTGCCCGCCGGGTCGGGAGAGGCCGCGTCGGCCGTCAGGAAGACCGGGACCATGTCGGTCACCTGAGGATGTTGACCGCGCGGGCAACGATCAGCGCGACGGTGACGATGGAGATGACCGACTGGATGGTCATGGCCAGTTTCGCCCACCGGGACAGCGGCATCACGTCCGTCGGGCTGAACGCCGAGGCGTTCGTGAACGCCAGGTACAGGTAGTCCGCGAACGCGGGCTCCCAGTCCGCCGGCGCGAGCTCGGGGGTGGCCATCTGAGGGAACATGAAGTCGGTGTACTTCCGGATGCCCAGCGCGCGGGCGGCGGGTCCGCCGCGGTCGAACTCCCAGTACCACAGGCCGAACACGATCACGTTCGTCAGCCAGATCGCGCCGCCGGTGACCAGGAGCGGGCCGGCGCTCCCGCCCTCGGTGCCCCGGACGAGCCCTTCGGTCAGGCTGACCACCGACCACGCGTTGGCGAAGCTGATCAGCGCCGCGAGCCCCAGGCCAAGCGTGCGGAGCACCGCGGACTCCCGGTTGATCCGGCCAGGGTTCGCCACCGCGATCGCGATGAACAGGACGCCCTCGAGCGCGGGCATGATCCACGCCGGGGTGACCACGGCAAGCCGTCCCGGCACCGCGATCTGCAACCCGATCGCGACGGCCGTGCAGGCGGCGACCTGCCAGCGAGCTTCCCCGTCGGTCGGGCGCTTCCACGCGGGAACCCCCACGTGCAGGTGTACCCGCTCCGCCGGGTGCATGCAGGTCTCCGCCACCATGTGCTCGATCCGGTCGAGCCGTTCGTGCAGCGACCCAATCCCCTGGGCGGCGGGGTCATTGACATCAGGCATTGCACCAGTGTGGCCGGCCCGTCACCGTACCCACCCGGGAGGTGCGTTCCGCCCTGGCCAGGTCAGGCTTGTCCGGAGCTATCCTCGCCGTGCGGAGAGCCGGGTCCGAGGTGAGTGCGGGTGCCTTCGTGGTCGAGGATGCACAGCATCTCCGCCGCTCCCTCGCGGACGCCGAACGCGTGCGGCTCCATAGTGGAGAACTCGGCGGCCTCGCCGGCCTGCACCTCGATCGTCCGTTCGCCCAGCCGCAGCACGATGGTGCCGGACAGCACGGTGAACCAGTCCCGGCCCGGGTGCACGCGCAGCCTGTCCGGCACCTTCCTGGTCACGCGCAGCTTCGCGATCGTCATGCCCTGCGGCGCGCCGGTCCGCGACAGCAGCCAGGTTGTCATGCCCCGCGCCTCGTCCCGGAGCGGCCGGATCACCACGTCGGCGTCATCGGCGGACTCCACCAGCTGGTCAAGCGTGGTGCCGAGTGCTCTGGCGATCGGCGTGAGCTGGTCCAGGGCGATGCGCCGGTGACCGGTCTCGATCCGGCTCAGCGTGGACGGGCTCAGGTAGCTGCGGGCCGCCAGTTCGTCCAGCGACCAGCCCAGCGACACGCGCAGGCCGCGGATTCGCTGCCGGACAAGGGCATCCAGATCTGCGTCTTGCTTCATACGCAAGATCATATGCGTGAGGAGCATAACGACAGTACTGTCGAGGCATGGCACACGAACACATGGCGGAAGTTCTAGACCTCGACGCGGAGGTCCTCAGCGAGTATCACCAGGAGATAGCCGCCTGGGCGACGGCACGGGTCCCGGGAAAGGCCCGCGTCGTCGACCTGGGTGCGGGGACGGGCACCGGCACCTTCGCGCTGGCCAGGCAGCTGCCCGATGCCGAGGTAATCGCGGTGGACGCCGATGACGCGATGCTGAAGAACATCCAGGACAAGGCCCGCGCCCTCGGCCCCGCTGACCAGAGCCGGATCCGCACCGTCCAGGCTGACCTCGACCAGCCCTGGCCGGACGAGCTGAAACCCGCCGACCTGGTGTGGGCCGCCAACTCCCTGCACCACATGGGCGATCCCGCCCGGACCGCCGCCCAGATCTACGCGACGCTGCGGCCGGGGGGAGTGCTCGCGGTCACCGAGCTGGAGTCGTTCCCGCGTTTCCTCACCGACTCTGACGACGCGGCACTGGAGGAGCGCGTCCACGCCGCCATGGCGCGAGCCCGCGACGAGGCCGGCCTGCACATGCACGAGGACTGGCCAGCCCGTTTCGCCGCGGCCGGCCTCACGGTCGAGGCCGAACGTCGCTTTGACATCGCCATGAAACCGCCGCTGCCCGCCGCCGCGACCCGCTACGCCCAGCTCACCTTGCACCGGGCCCAGGACAACCTGGGCGGCACGCTCAGCGCCGCCGACCTCGCGGCCCTCGGCGCCGTCGTCGCGGCCCTGCCCGGCCGCGACGACCTGACCGTGCGCACCAGCCGGACGGCCTGGCTGGCCCGCAGGCCGCGGGCGTAACCCGGCCGGCCGGATCACGTCGTGCGGGGGGAAGCACCACCGCTAGTTATGACTGCTGACCGTCCACGATAGGAGATCAGCCGCGGCCGGCGCCGGCGCCGGCCGAACGAGGCGGCCAGCTCGCCCATGCTCCGGTCGATCTCGCGCTGATCGGCGCTGCTCTTGGCGCGTGTCGCCTGGTACATCTGGTAACCGTTGCTGTTCATGACTGAACCGTAGGAAAACCCTGTTCCCGCGGTGTTCCCGCTGCTGGGACAATGGGGGCATGCAGGTCAAGGTCAGGTTGCTCGGCCCGTTCGCCGTGACGTCCGGCGAGCGGGTCGCCGGCCCGTGGCCGCGGCCGACCGCCCGCCGGCTGTGCCAGCTTGTCCTGGTCGCCCCCGGCCGCCGCATCACCCGCGACCTCGCCTGCGAGGAGCTGTTCCCCGACCTGGACCCGTACGCCGCCGCGCGTTCGGTATCCAAGGCGCTGTCGATGGCCAGGAGCGCGCTGGCCGGGCTCGGCGAGCCAGCGGCCTCGCTGATCGAGGCCGACCTCACCCACATCTGGGTGTCCCCTGACGTCGAGGTCGACGCGGACGTGGCCGAGGTCGCGCTGCGTGCCGCGCTGTCCATGACCCCCGGCACCGAACGCGACGACGCCTTCACCGCCGCTGTGGCCGGTGCGGCGGAACTGCTGGCCGACGAGCCGTACCCGCAGTGGGCACTGCGGCCCAGGGAGCGCCTGGAGTCGCTGCGCCAGCAGGCGCGGCTGGCCCTGGCGCGGGACCGGGCCAAGGGCGCCGGGCGGTCCGGTCCTGACGCGGTGGCACAAGCGTGGGATGCCTGCTTCGAGCACGACCCGGCCAGCGAGGAGGCCGCCGCGGCACTTGTGCGCGGGTACTCCGCGCGAGGCCAGCGCGAGCAAGCCGTCCGCGTCTACGAGCGCTGCGCCGCGGCCCTGGATGAGCTCGGGCTGCGGGTTTCCCCGGCGCTGGCCGACGCGTACGTGGAGGCGGCGACGCAGACGTTACCCGCCCAGCCCGCCCCGCTGCGGGAGGAGCTGCGCACGGTGAGCGTGCTCGCGGCCGAGGTCGTCGCGCCTGCCGGGCTCGACCCGGAGAGCCTGCGTGACCTGGTGACCGCCGCCCTGGGCACGGTGATCGCGGAAGTCGAGGTGCTTGCCGGGACGGTCATCTCGGTATCGGGCGGCGGGCTGCAAGCGATGTTCGGTGCGCCGCAGGCACACGAGGATGACCCGGAACGAGCGGTGCGGGCGGCGTTCCGTGCCATCGCCGGGCACGACAGCCTGCGCATCGGCATCGAGACCGGCCAGGTGCTGCTCGGTCCGGTCGGCGGAGGCCCGGTCGGCGGGGGATGGGGACCGGTCGGCGAGGTCATCGCCACGGCGACCACGCTGCGGGCTTCGGCTCAGCGGGGTTCGGCGCTGGTCGGGCCGGTGACGCGGACGGCGATCGGCCACCTGTTCACCTGGGGCGCCGGCCTGGACACGCCGCCGGGAACCTACCTCGATGCGCCGCGCGCCCCCGGTGCGGGCGGCTCCGGGCTCGGGGCGCTGGGCTTCGGCGGGCGGGGGCTCGGCGGCCGCGGCCGGCTGACCGGCAGGCGAGCCGAGCTGGCCGTGCTGGACGAGGCGCTGCGCGAGACGGCGCGAGGCCGCGGCTCATTCGTCCTGGTCACCGGGGAGCCGGGGCTGGGCAAGACCCGGCTCGTGCAGGAGGCACGCAAGCTGTTCCTGACCCGGGCCGGCGCGCGCGGCGGCATGCTGCCCGTCTGGCTGGAAGGACGGGCCGCGTCCTACGCCTCCGCCACGCCGTACGGCCTCTACCAGCAACTGCTGGCGGGCTGGATCGGGGTCGCCGCCGACCAGCCGGCCGCTGTGCTGCAGCCCGCGCTGGAACGGGCGTTGCGGTCGGCGACGGGCGGCACGGAACTGCTCGGGCCACTGGCCCGGATGATGGGGCTGCCCGCCGGAGCGGAGCTGGGCAGGATGGGTCCTGAGGAGCTGCAGCGCACGATCTTCGCCGCGCTGCACTCGATGATCTCACACCTGGTCGCGATGGGTCCGGCGGTGCTCGCGCTCGAGGACCTGCACTGGGCGGACCCCACCTCGCTGCACCTCACCAGCCACCTCGCCCGGCTGGCCGCCAGCGGGCCGCTGCTCGTGCTGGCGACCACCAGGCCCGGTCCTGATCTCGCCGGCATCGGCGAGTACGGCCCGGTACGTCAGGTCGCGCTGCACCCGCTGCCAGCCGGGGCGCAGCGCGAGCTGGTCTTGTCCCTGATCGGCGGCCCGGTCAGCGAGGATGCCTTCGGCACGGTGCTCGCCAGCGCCGAGGGCAACCCCCTGTTCCTTGAGGAACGGCTGTCGTCGCTGCTGGAGACAAAGGCCCTGCGAGACGATGAAGGCGTCTGGCGGCTGGGGGAGACGGCGGGCACGGACTTCCCTCAGGTGCTCGAGCGTCTCGTGCTGTCCCGGGTCGACCGGCTGAGCCCGGCGGCCCGTGATGCGGTCCGCGCCGCATCCGTGCTCGGCACGGATTTCTCGCTGCCGGCGCTGACCGCTGTCTGCGCGGCGGACGAGCCGCCGGTCGCCGCCGTGCGCGAACTGCGCTCCGCCGACCTCATCCACGAGGCCGACGCCATGTACCGCTTCCGGCACGCGCTGATCAAGGACGCCATCTACAACAGCCTGCCACGCGCCGTCCGCCGCCAGTTGCACGGCCGGGCCGCGTGGGCGCTGGAGGCGGCGGCAGCGGGCTCAGCGGAGGCAGCGGCCGTCCTCGGCGGGCACTTCGCGGCGGCCGGCGAGGACGAACACGCGGTCAGGTACCTGCAACTGGCGGGAGATCACGCGACCGATGTCTTCGCCAACGACGAGGCGGTCGCCTCCTACCGGGCGGCCCTGGCCGTCAGCCAGGAGGCAGGCCTGTACGCCAAACTGGCCAACATCTTGTGGCGCGTTGCCCAGCGCGATCAGGCCAGGGTGGCGTTCGAGGACGCGTTGCGGGTCGTCGATCCCGAAGACATCCTGCTCAGGGGCCATCTGCTGACCCGCCTGGGGCGGCTGGAGATAGCGGACAACCACTACGGCTCAGCCGCCGCCGCGTTCGCCGCGGCGCAGGAACTCCTCGGCGACAGCGCCCCGGAGCACGACGATGACGTGGGCGTCGACCGGTGGCTCGAACTGACGCTGGACGGGCGTGCCTCTCTGCAGGCACTGCGTGGTCAGCCCGAGCTGGCCCTCGCCACGCTGGAGATGGTCCGCCCGGTGGTTGAGGCCCGCGGCGGCCCGGCCCGGATCTACAGCTTCAACCACGTCCTGTCCCATGCGCGGCTCATCAAGAATCGCCATCAGGTCGATGAGACCAATATCGCCGACATGCGTAAGGCGGCGGACGCCGCGGTGGAGTTCGGGGACGAGAAGGACATCGGCTACGCCACGCTCTTCCTCGGCCGGGCCCTGCTGCTGCACGGCGACCTGGCCGAAGCCCAGCAGCACCTGGAGCGGGCGCTCGCTCTTGCCGAACGCGTCGGCGAGACCATCTTGATCGAGGACAGCCTGGTAGGGCTCGCGATCCTCGCGGTGCGCCGCCACGACCCGGCGACGGTCGCCACCTTCACCAGGAGGGTGGCGCAGACGGTGAAATCCGGGGGCGTGCCCTGGCACCACGCCAACCTGATGGCCTGCCAGGTGTGGCTGGCCTGGCAAGAAGGACGGTCAGCGGACGTCATCGTGCTGGCCGGGCAGATCGCGGAGCTCCGTGCGCGCATCGACGGCGAGGACCTCAGTTACGGATGGCTGTACCTGTGGCCGCTGCTCGCTGTCCGGCTGGACGAGGATGACGTGGCGGCGGCCGCCGCCGCCGGCCGCCAACTGCTCGGTCCCGCGCAGCAGCGATCTTCCGGCGAGATCGAGGCTGCCCTGCAGGCCGCCCTGGCGCAGGACGGACCGCAGGCCACGCGGGAGGCGCTCACTGCCGCGCTGGCGCTGGCGCGCGAGGTCGGCTACTGCTAGCCTCGCGCGCCGCGCGGGTCAGGTTTGGCCGCGGGTCAGGTTTGGCCGCGGGTCGGGCCTTAGCCGTTAAGCGACCAGTGCCGCGTTCGCGCGCTCCATGGCCTTCGCCGCACCGTCGCGCCAGCCGTCCGCCATGGTTCCGGACATCGGGTCAGGGAAGATGTCTTCGTCGCCGTTCTCTAGTCCGTCGAAGATCGCCTGCGCGACCGCCTCTGGTGTGGCCTTCGGTATCTCGAAGCCCTTGGTCATGTCGGTGTCGGTGGGCCCGGTGAGAACCGCGTGCACGGTGATGTTCTGCTTGGCGAGCAGGGCGCGCAGCGACTGGGTCAGCGAGAACGCGGCGGCCTTGGAGATCGCGTAGGCAGGGGTGAACGGCAGCGGGGCCAAGGCCATCAGCGACACGTTGTTGACCACGACACCCTTGGACTCGGCCAGCAGCGGCAACAGCGCCTGGGTGACCCCGTAGGTGCCGAAGAGGTTGACGGCCAGATGCTCCTCGAGCACGGACCGCTGGCTCAGGTCGTCGTAGAGTGCGATGCCCGCGTTGTTGATCAGCACGTCGAGTTCGCTTAGCTGGCCGGCGGCGCGCTCGACCTGAGCCGCGTCGGTGACGTCGAGGATCAGCGGAGTGACTCGGGCGTCGGCGTGTGTCCAGGGCTGACGGGTCCCCGCGTACACCCGCGCCACGCCCCGGTTCAGCGCCTCCTCGACCAGCGCGCGGCCGATGCCGCGGTTGGCCCCGGTGACCAGGATCGTCTTGCCGGTAATCGTCGTCATGACTTGCTCCCGTAATTGGTATAGGCAGGTCGTTCACCCGTACCGATCCGGGAGCCGCCGCGAACTAACCGGCTCAGTCTTTGCGGCTCGGTCTTTGCGGCTCGGTCTTTTGCTGCTCGGTCTTTTGCTTGCTCAGTCTTTGCGGCCGGTGGCGGCCAGCGACAGCCCGATGCCGATCATCGCCAAGCCGCCGGTCCCGCCGATCGCCGCCATCCGCCCGGGGGACCGGGCCAGCCACTGCCCGGCCGAGCCCGCGCCGACAGCCCAGACACTGTCCATGACCAGCGCGATCACCGAGAACAACGACCCGAGCAGCATCATCTGCAGCGGCACGCCGCCACTAGCCCGGTCAACGAACTGCGGCAGGACCGCGACGAAGAACACGATCGTCTTCGGGTTCATCGAGCCGACAAGGAAACCGTCGCCGACTGCCCGCACCGGCCGGACCGGCATGACATCGCCCGCCACCGCCTGGGCCAGCGACCGGCGATGCCGGATCGCCTGCACGCCCAGGTAGACCAGGTAGGCGGCGCCTATCAGCTTGATCACGGTGAATACCTGCACCGAGCGTTCCACCAGCTCGCCGATGCCGAACGCCACCGCGGCCGACTGGACCAGGAGACCGATCTCGTTGCCGACGACCGTCAGCAGCGCGGTCCGGCGTCCGGCCGTGAGGGCCCGGCTGATCGTGAACAGCACGCTCGGCCCGGGGATCGCGATGATGACGGCGGCAAGCCCGGCAAACTCGACTAGATGATTCAGCGGCAGCATGCGTCCAGTTCAGCAGCGCCCGCCAAGCCGTGGCAACGTGTTTTCCGGCTCCGGCCCGTGCCCGGGTCGCCGGACCTGGGGGATGCACCACTGCTCGTTATGATCTTCCTCGGCTGGCGAGGGATCCCGGGCCCTGCGTTGGTCTGTCACCCGCTATATTGCTCTGTCACCCGTACTCGCGAGTAGACGCGGCATATGTCCCGATTCCGAACACGGTAACGGGTGACAGAGTCGCTAAACGGGTGACAAGGGGCCCCTCGACTATGCTTGACCGTCTCGGTCGTTGCCGGGAGAGGTCGTTGCCGGGGCCGGGCGGGCCGTACCGCACCGACCGTGCCATGTCATCGCCACGCCACGCCACGCCACGCCAGTATAACGATAACAGCAAGAAGCGGGCGCCCGGGCCGGGCCGTGCCGGTCGCGGTCAGGATTAGCGCGGCAGTTTGGTCCAACGCGGTAACAAACCATGCTGTGAGCAGGTATTTCGTCCGCGAAAAGACGATGTTCCGTG
>DASXDG010000396.1:0-42248 GCA_036490795.1 Streptosporangiaceae bacterium | reverse complement strand
CGGTTTCCCGGAACGCCACGCGCACGATCACCGCGATGCCGCCCGAGTGCGGGTGGTTTTGTCCGGTTTGCGGGATACCGGTTGCGGCGGCGTAGCCGCGATGGCCCTGATCGCCGCTGGCGACGCAGACCCGCACAGTTCAGTCGGCGGGGGCGGGCCGCAGCGGGGGCGGGGGCGGGGCGAAGTGTCGGCCCGGGGCGACGGGTCAGCGGGTGAGCTTGGCGAGACGGTCCAGGGCCTCGCGCAGGACCTCATCGCGCTTGCAGAACGCGAACCGGACCTGGGTCCGGCCCGCCTGCTTGTCGTCGTAGAACACGACGCTGGGGATGGCGACTACCCCGGCCCGGTCCGGCAGGCCCAGGCAGAACTCGATCCCGTCCGGCTCGCCGAGGCTCGCGATATCGGTGGTGACGAAGTAGGTGCCGTCCGGCTCGTACACGGTGAAGCCGAGCTCGGTCAGGCCGCTGGCCAGCAGGTCACGCTTGCGGCGCAGGTCGTCGCGCAGCCCGGTGTAATAGCTGTCCGGGAGGGCGAGTGCCTGTGCCACCGCGTACTGGAACGGGCCGCCGCTCACGAACGTGAGGAACTGCTTGACGGTCCTGACCGCGCCGACCAGCTCCGGCGTGCCGGTGGCCCAGCCGATCTTCCATCCGGTGAACGAGAACGCCTTTCCTGACGAACTGATCGACACCGTCCGCTCGCGCATGCCGGGGAACGCGACGATCGGCCAATGCTCCCCGGTATAGACCAGGTGCTCGTACACCTCGTCGGTGACCACCAGCAGGTCACGCTCGACGGCCAGCCGCGCGATGGCCGCCATCTCGTCGCGGCTGAACACGGAGCCGGTCGGGTTGTGCGGGCTGTTCAGCAAGATGAGCCTGGTCTTGTCGGTGACAGCATGCCGCAGTTCGTCCAGGTCAGGACGGAAGTCCGGTGGCCGCAGCGTGACCGGCACCCTGACCCCGCCCGCCATCGCGATGTTCGCCACGTACGAGTCGTAGTACGGCTCGAACGCGATTACCTCGTCGCCCGGTTCCACCAGCGCGATCAGCGCCGCCGCGATCGCCTCGGTCGCGCCCGCCGTCACCAGCACCTCGGTGTCCGGGTCGTAGGTCAGGCCGTAGAACCTGCGCTGGTGATCCGCGATGGCCGTGCGCAGTTCCGGTATGCCCGGTCCCGGCGGGTACTGGTTGCCGCGCCCGTGCAAGATCGCGCCGGCGGCCGCCTGGGCGATCTCGGCCGGCCCGTCGGTGTCCGGAAAACCCTGGCCGAGGTTGATCGATCCGGTGGCGACGGCGCGCGCGGACATCTCGGCGAAGATCGTGGTGCCCAGCCCGGCCAGCCGCCGGTTCAGCACAGGTCTCGTCACGTGCTAATCAGATCACGTCTGGGTAAGGGGCGGGCAAACGGGGCGTCTAGGCTGGTGAGTATGCGGATTGCCTTGTGCCAGATCCCGGTCAGCTCCCGTCCCGCGGTCAATCTCGAGCGGGTGCGGCTCGCCATGGACAACGCCAGAGAGCAGGGTGCCGACCTGGCCGTGTTCCCGGAGGCCACCCAGGTACGGTTCGGCTCCGACCTGGCCGCGGCCGCGGAGCCGGTCGCGGGCGGCGAGTTCACCGCCGGTCTCGCGGCCGCGGCGAAGGACACCGGCGTGGCCCTGGTGGCTGGCGTGTTCGAGCCCGCGCCCGGCGGACGCGTGTTCAATACGGCCGTAGCCTACGGGGGCACCGGCGAACTGGTCGCCTCGTACCGGAAGCTGCACCTGTTCGACGCGTTCGGCCAGCGGGAGTCCGACACCGTGGCGCCCGGTTCCGCCGTCGTCACGTGCGAGCTCGGCGGTCTCACCGTGGGCCTGGAGATCTGCTACGACATCCGGTTCCCCGAGCTGTCCCGTGCGCTGACACTGGCTGGGGCGACGATATTGCTGGTACCTGCCTCGTGGGCGTCGGGGCTGTTCAAGGAGGAGCACTGGGTCACGCTGGTGCGCGCACGTGCCATCGAGAACACGGTGTGGGTTGCCGCCGTCGGCCAGGTACCCGACCCGGATGAGATCGCGCACCGCAATCTGGCCGGCAGCGGGCGCAGCATGCTGGTGGACCCGTTCGGCGTGGTGCGGACCGACCTTGGCCCCTCCCCTCGTGTCGTCGTCACCGAGGTAGACCCTGGGCTGGTCGACGAGGTCCGGCAGAGTGTGCCGTCCCTCGCCAACCGCCGCACGGACGTCTTCGGCGGCTAGCGCGACGGACGGCTCAGCGGATCGGGGACTGCCAGAAGAGGGGTTCCTCGCTGGCGGGGGTGGCGGTGAAGCCGACACCGGTCAGGGTGCTGCCGGACACGGTCAGGCCGGTGATCGCCTGGATGCCGGGACCGGCGAGGCCCTGGCCCGCCGGGGTAGCCGCGGTCCAGGTCACGCCGTCGGGTGAGGTCCAGACGACGACGTCCTGGTGGCCTGGCGTGCTGCCGTAGGTACCGGCGGCGGTGAACACGTGGCCTGCCGCCGCGAGCGCGGTCACTTGCGCATTGCCGGAAGGCACTGGCAGCGTCGCCTCGGTCCAGCTCGTGCCGCCGTTCCCCGACCTGGCCGCGAACGGCGCCTCGGCACCTGACGGCGTCTGTTCCATGCCCACGGCGACGAGCGTGCTGCCAACGGCCGCGACGTGCAGCAGCACCGCACGCGCCGCACCAGAAGGCAGCGGCAGCGCCATCACCGCCCACGACTTCCCGTCCGGCGAAGTCCAGGCGACCGGGCTGTTGCCCTGCAGCCCCACCGCGACAAAGCCGGACGACGTCGTCGTCACGGCCAGCATCTGACGGCCGCCGCTCTCTCCGTCGAGCGCGTTCTCGCCTGCCGCCTGCTGCCAGCCGGTCACACCTGCCGAGTACCAGGCGCCCGCCTGATAACCGGCGCTGGCGGACCCGCTGTAGCCGACGATGACGTAGCCGGCCGTGCCCGCGGCCGCCTGCTCCGTGTACACGTCCTGGCCGCCGAACGCCGGCTCACTGTCCGCGGCCGACCAGGTCATGCCATCCGGCGAGACGAGAACGACCGGATGCTGCGCGGTACCGGCCACCACGTCGCCGACCGCCAGCCAGCCGGATCCGCCGACGGCGACGTCGGTCAGCTGCTCCGACCCTGGCCTTGCCATTACCGCCGGGTTCGCCCCAATCGACCTGGTCCAGTCGCTGCCGCCGTCCGTGGAGATCCACGCCGCGGGATACCCGTTCGCGCTGCCCACCGCTACCTGCGAGCCGGCCTGCGCCGCCACCGCGTTGACCGCCACCTGAGGCTGCGTCGCGCCGGGGATCGCGTCCATGCTGGTGCCGCGTTCCGCGGCACCAGCGGACAAGAGGCTGAGCCGGGGGTCGCGGGTGCTGGCACCGGTGACCACCACGCCCGGGCCAGAGACCACGGCCACACCAGACACCGACGTCAGCGTTCCCTGTGCCCGCTGCCAGTGGGTGCCGTCCGCGGAGACGAAAGCGGCCAGCGTGCCGTTGAGCGTGCCGGTGATCGCCGCTCCGGCTGGCCCCCCGTTCATCTGCCCTGCCGCGAAGCTGGGCAACTGGGTCGCGAACCGCCAGCTCAGTCCGTCCGTCGAGGTGTAGACATCGGTCGCTGAGCCGGCCGGGCGGACCAGCGAGAACCCGGAGCCGACGGCCGCCAGGCCACCGATCCGATCCAGCGCACCGTGTCCGCGCGGCACCGGCACCGGCGTCCACTGCCGCCCGTCGTCGGCACTCAGCCACAACCCGCTGACGTCCCCGGCCACCTCCCCGGACAGCAGCACCGTGCCGCCGGTCACCGCCACGTACTGGTAGCTGAGCGCGCCGGCCGGGCCGCTCACCTTCGTCCAGGTCGCCCCGTTACTCGACAGGTACACGGCGTCGGGGCCGACCGCGATGAACCCGGCCGCGGTCCGCCGCAGCACGTTGACCTGCAGGCCGGTGGTCGAGTCCAGCGTCCAGTCCACCCCGTCGGTACTGGTCCAGATCGCGTCGGGGCCGATCGCCGCCCACGCTTGCTGTCCGTTCTGCCCCTGTCCCCCGGCCACAAGCCGGGCCGCGTAGCCAGGCGCCGGACTTCCGCCTCCCGCGGCGGACACGGTGCCCGTGGCCCACGTACCACCGCTGTTATGAGAGTAAAAGAACTCCGCACGTGGGATGAGGGAGCCAGTCTCCGCGCCCACGGCCACCACCTCGGAGCCGGAGACGGCCACGCGGCCGAGCGACTCGACCAGGCCACGGCTATCCGCGGCGGCACTGAAGTCCTGGCCGGCCAGCGCGGCCGGCGGGTAACCGAGCGCCGAGGCGGGCGGGGCGGCGCTGCCGTTGCCGCTGTTCGCGCCGATCACCACGACTACGGCGATGCCGACGGCGATCATCGTCACGATGGGGATCGCCACCCGCAGCCCCCAACCGCGGAAGTTCAGGTTCGCCATGAACTCCCGGCCCAGATGCCGGCGTTCCGGCTGCGGCAGCAGCGAGCGGATCAGCCGGGTCCACTCCGTGTGGGCCGGGCTAGGCGGAGGCGCCGGCCGGCGATGCCCAGCCTGCTGCGGGCGTTGCGGCGGCTGCCGCCGGGGCTGCTGCTGGCGCTGCTGGCGCTGCTGGCGCTGCTGCTGTTGCTGTTGCTGCTGGGACTGCTGGGACTGCTGGGAATTCTGATGGTGCTGCTGATGCTGCTGCTGCTGCGGGCCCGGGCGGCCCTGGCCTGGGCGCACGCGCCGGGCTACCGGGAACGCGCCGTCGAACTCGTAACCGGGCCGGTCTTCTGGCCACGGCTCGGGCGAGCCCGCGCTCACCGTGGGCGTGTACCTGATCCGGGACCCGTCCTCGAACTCATACCCCGGCGAACCGGGCGGCGCGCTACCTGGCGGCCTGGCGCGCGGGCGGCCAGCATCCCAGGGGCCTTCCGGCTCAGGATTACCAGTCAGATCCCTGCTCACCTTCCGCCTTCGGGAGCCACTCGCAGTACCCATTCGCAATGCCGTGGAAGATAGGCATATATACGGGATGGTAGCGTCGATAACCGGGCCGTGACCGGCGATTCAGCGCACTGTAAGCCCTTACGACCAGCCGGCCGGCGGGGCGGCCAGCGGGGCAGGGAGTGATGCGGGCCACAGCAGGCACCACGCCTGATAGCTGGGGGTAGCCTGAGTGGCGTAGTCCAGTCAATGGAACGCACATCTTCGGAAGAGGGTCTGGGGACCGATGTCCGCCGCGGGTTCAGGCACACCGCATGAGAGCACAACCACTAGCGAGAACGGCCCCGCACCGGGCGATTTCGGCGCCAATGAGTGGCTTGTCGAGGAGCTTTACCAACGCTACCTGGCAGACCCCTCATCGGTAGACCGCGCCTGGTGGAGCTTCTTCGCTGATTACCGCCCGACGCCGGGCAAGTTCGCCGTCGCGACGACCGTTGCCGATCCGCCGGTCACCAAGCCGGCCACGACGGTGCCCGATCAGCCGGCCCCATCGGCCCCGGCCCCTTCCGGTAATGGCAAGGCCCCCGCCCCAGCCCAGACGCAGGCACCGGTCCCGCCCGCGGCCGCCGACGCCGAGGTGACCAGGCTGCGCGGCACCGCCGCCAGGACCGTCACGAACATGACGTCGAGCCTGGCCGTGCCTACCGCGACCAGCGTCCGCGAAGTTCCGGCGAAGCTGCTCATCGACAACCGGATCGTCATCAACAACCACCTCAAGCGCGGCCGCGGCGGGAAGGTCAGCTTCACGCACCTGATCGCGTTCGCGGTGGTCAAGGCGCTGAACGCGATGCCGGAGATGAACCAGGCGTACGCCGAGACTGTATCTCCGGACGGGAGCGGCAAGCCCGCCGTGGCCAAGCCGGCCCACGTCAACCTCGGCCTGGCCATCGACCTGCGGAACTCCGACGGCTCCCGCCAGCTCCTCGTGCCGAACATCAAGGCCGCGGAGACGATGACCTTCCGCCAGTTCTGGACGGCGTACCAGGACATTGTGCGCAAGGCCAGGTCCGGCAAGCTGGCGGTCACCGATTTCGCCGGCACCACGCTGTCGCTCACCAACCCCGGCACGATCGGCACCGTGCACTCGGTGCCGCGGCTGATGCAAGGGCAAGGCTGCATCGTCGGCATCGGCGCGATGGAGTACCCGGCCGCGTTCCAGGGCGCGGCCGAGGAGACCCTGGCCAGGCTGGCGGTCAGCAAGCAGGTCACGCTCACCTCCACGTACGACCACCGGATCATCCAGGGCGCGCAGTCCGGTGAGTTCCTGCAGAAGATCCACGAGCTGCTGCTCGGTGCCGACGGGTTCTACGACACGATCTTCGAGAGCCTGCGCATCCCCTACGAGCCGGTCCGCTGGGTCCTCGACTACTCCGACGGCCACGAGGACGACGTCGCCCGGTCCGCGCGGGTGCAGGAGATGATCCACGCCTACCGCGTGCGCGGCCACCTGATGGCCGACACCGACCCGCTCGAGTTCCACCAGCGCAAGCACCCCGACCTGGACATCAACCAGCACGGGCTGACCCTGTGGGACCTGGAGCGCGAGTTCCCCACCGGCGGCTTCGGCGGTCAGCGCCGGATGAAGCTGCGGGACATCCTCGGCGTGCTGCGCGACTCGTACTGCCGGACGGTCGGCATCGAGTACATGCACATCCAGGACCCGGAAGAACGCAAGTGGCTCCAGTCCCGGATCGAGGTGCCCCACCCCAAGCCTGAACACGATGACCAGATCTGGATCTTGTCGCGACTGAACGTGGCCGAGGCGTTCGAGAGCTTCCTGCAGACCAAGTTCGTCGGCCAGCGCCGGTTCTCCCTCGAGGGCGCCGAGTCGCTGATCCCGCTGATGGACGCGGTGCTCTCGTCCGCGGCCTCGCAGGGGCTCGACGAGGCCGTGATCGGCATGGCGCACCGCGGGCGGCTCAACGTGCTCGCGAACATCGTCGGCAAGTCCTACGGGCAGATCTTCAAGGAGTTCGAGGGAATCCTCGACCCGAAGAGCGCTCAGGGCTCCGGCGACGTCAAGTACCACCTAGGCGCCGAAGGGGTGTACAAGACCCCGTCCGGCGCGACGATCCCGACCTCCCTGGTCGCCAACCCGTCTCACCTGGAGGCGGTCGACCCGGTTCTTGAAGGCGTGGTCAGGGCCAAGCAGGACGTGATCGACAAGGGCGAGCCCGGCTTCACCGTGCTGCCCATGCTGATCCACGGCGACGCCGCGTTCGCCGGTCAGGGCGTGGTCGCCGAGACGCTGAACCTGTCGCTGCTGCGCGGGTACCGCACCGGCGGCACCGTGCACATCATCGTGAACAACCAGGTCGGCTTCACCACCGCGCCGCAGTACTCGCGCTCCACGGTGTACGCCACCGACGTGGCACGGATGATCCAGGCGCCGATCTTCCACGTCAACGGGGACGACCCCGAGGCCGTGGTCCGGGTGGGCCAGCTCGCGTTCGCCTACCGGCAGGCGTTCAAGAAGGACGTCGTCATCGACATGGTGTGCTACCGCAAGCGGGGGCACAACGAGACCGACAACCCGTCCTTCACCCAGCCGCTGATGTACGACATCATCGAGGCCAAGCGGTCCACCAGGAAGCTGTACACCGAGGCGCTCATCGCCCGCGGCGACATCACGATGGAGGAAGCCGAGGCGGCGCTGCGGGACTACCAGCAGCACCTGGAGCGGGCCTTCACCGAGACCCGCGACGCGGCGGACCGGCCGGCCGAGCCGGGCACCGTGCTGCCGCCCGAGGCAGAGGACCGTCCGGTCAACCACGAGGCGGTACCGACCGCGATCTCGCCCGATGTCCTGAAGTCCATCATCGACACGCAGGTCTCCTTGCCCGAGGGATTCACCGTGCATCCGCGGTTGCAGCCGCAGCTCGCTCGCCGCGCGGCCATGGTCGAGGAGGACGCGCTCGACTGGGGCACCGGTGAGCTGCTGGCGTTCGGCAGCGTGGTGATCGACGGTCACACGGTGCGGGTAGTCGGCCAGGACACCAGGCGAGGCACGTTCGGCCAGCGGCACGCGGTGCTGGTGGACAGGATGACCGGCGAGGACTACACGCCGCTGAAGCGGTTCGACACGGCGGGTGCGAAGTTCTTCGTGCACGACTCGCTGCTGTCGGAGTACGCGGCGGTGGGCTTCGAGTACGGCTACTCGGTGGCCCGTCCCGAGGCGCTGGTCTGCTGGGAAGCGCAGTTCGGTGACTTCGTGAACGGCGCGCAGACGATCGTGGACGAGTTCATCTCGTCCGGTGAGCAGAAGTGGGGCCAGCAGTCCAGTGTGGTTCTGCTGCTGCCGCACGGGTATGAGGGCCAGGGCCCTGACCACTCCTCGGCCAGGGTCGAGCGGTTCCTGTCCCTGTGCGCGCAGGACAACATGACGGTCGCGATGCCGTCCACGCCGGCCAACTACTTCCACCTGCTGCGCTGGCAGGCCCTGTCCGGCCGGCGTAAGCCGCTGATCGTGTTCACGCCCAAGTCGCTGCTGCGGCTCAAGGCGGCCACGTCCGGGGTGTCCTCGTTCACGTCCGGGTCGTTCCAGCCGCTCATCCCCGCTACCGGTTTCGCCGACGCGGCTTCCGTGCGGAAGGTGCTGCTGTGCGCCGGCAAGGTCTACTACGACCTCATGGCCGCCGTTCCCTCCGACGTGGCCGTGGTCAGGGTGGAGCGGCTCTACCCGCTGCCCGCCCGTGAGTTGCGGGCTGAGCTCGACCGGTTCCCGGCCGCGACGTCGGTGACCTGGGTGCAGGAGGAACCGGCCAACATGGGTGCCTGGCCGACCATGGCACTGAAGGTGCGCAACCAGCTCGGCCTCTCTCTGGACGTGGTGTCGCTGCCGGCGTCGTCGGCGCCGGCCTTCGGCTCGGCGAACAAGCACAAAGAGACGCACGCCGAACTGGTCGCCAAGGCCCTGTCCTAAGATGCACCGCCCTGAGATGTACTGGCTTGAGACGCGCAGGCCTGAGACGCGCAGGCCTGAGATGCGCAGGCCTGAGATGCGCAGGCCTGAGATGGGCGTCACGGGCCGGGGCTTTTGATGTACTTCACGGACCGGGGCATTGAAGAGCTCGAGGCCAGGCGCGGCGACGAAGACGTCGCCGTTGCCTGGCTCGCCGAGCGCTTGCGCGACTTCGTCAACCTGAACCCCTCGTTCGAGACCGCGATCGACCGGCTGGCCGTCTACCTAGCCCGCTCAGACGACGACGAGGACCTATAACTGACCGCGGTTGGTGGCGTGCGGGCTGGCCGCCGCGGGGACGTCTTGGTTAGTTGGATGCGGGCTGCCGCCGCGGTTTGCCACACACGTCACATGCGTCATCTAAGCCGCCTCGGTCTCATCCGTTGCACGGTTACGGTGGTCGGCTCGCCCGGCTCCGTCCGTGCCAGCTGCCATCGGGCCGCCTGCGTCATCCGAGCCGCATCGGCACGGCAATTCGCTCCAGCGCGGTAAATAACCTTGCTGTGAGCAGGTAGTTCTTCCGCGTTGGAGCAAAATACCGTGCTAATTGCCGACCTGCCGGCGCCCGCCGGCGCGCGCCGGCGCCTACCGGCAGCAGCCGTGGCACCAGTGGCCCGTGGGGCGGATGCGACTGCGGGCCGAGCCGGACACCACCGCCGGCCGAGCCGGACACCACAACCACCGCGGTTACTTCCGGAGCGGCCCCCTGTCCTGGCGAACGCGACATAGCCGATTCGCGATACATCTTGACTTTGGCTGGATGAGATATATCGTTAGATGTGACCGAGCGGATCGAGACGTACTTAGAAGGGTATTGCGGGCTATGGGCCAATGGACTGTCGACGGACCGATCAACTTGGAGTTCGACGAGGTCACGAGCATGAAGGTACGCACGATCGCGGGCGCGGTGGCGGTGCTGGCCACCGACGGGAAGCCGTCGCTCGACGTGGAACGCGTACAGGGCGAGCCGCTTGAGGTGACCTATGAGAACGGTGTGCTGACGATCAGCCACCCCAACCTGACCTGGGAAGGCCTGCTGAAATGGCTGCGGCCGCAGCGGCATTCCGCCGTGCTGACCATCCGGGTGCCCAGGAAGTGCGCGACCGAGCTTGGCGTGGTGAGCGCGTCGGCCGTGCTCTCCGGCATCACCGCACGTTCCTCAGTGAAGAGCGTGTCCGGAGCGATCACGCTGGATGGCATGGCCGGCGACGTAGACGTGAACACGGTGTCCGGCACCGTAGAAGCCCAGGCGCTTAACGGCAAGCTGAACTTCAACACGGTCTCCGGTGACCTGACCGTCGCCGAGGGCTGGCTGGAGCGCATGGACGGCAACACGATCAGCGGTGACATCACCGCCGATATCGACCTTGACCCTCTCGGTGAAATGAAGATCAACACCGTTTCCGGCGATATCACGCTCCGGCTGCCCGCCGAAGCCGACGCGAGCGTCAACCTGCACTCGATGTCCGGTGATGTCCGGAGCGAGTTCGGTGCACTGCACCGGTCCACAATGCCCGCTTCGCACAGCGTCAGCGGTAATCTTGGGTCCGGCTCCGGGCACGTATCGGCGACGAGCATGTCCGGCCGGGTCATGCTGCTCAGCAGGGCGCCTGGAGATACAGTGCCGGAAAAAGATGAGCAGATGGAAGGCGAGGCCAATTGAGTCCGGTATTCCGCCACGGCAGCCTCCGGCTGTACCTGCTCAGGCTCCTGGACGAGGAACCACGGCACGGCTACGAGGTTATCCGGCTGCTGCGTGACCGGTTTATGGGCGTTTATTCGCCGTCACCTGGCACGATTTACCCTCGGCTCGCCCGGCTCGAAGAGGAAGGCCTGGTCACTCACGACGAGGTGGACGGGCGCAAGGTCTACCGGATCACCGAGGCAGGCCGCGAAGAACTGCGCAACCGCAGCGACGAGCTTGACGAACTCGAGGAAGAGCTATCCGCCTCGGTCAACGACATCGTCCGCGAGGTCAGGGAAGACGTCAGGCAGACCGTACGCAGCCTGCGTGAGGAACTAACCTGGGCCGCGAGGGAAACCCGCAGGGAGCGCCAGGAAGCCAGCGAGGCCGCGCGGCAGGAAGTGCGAAGCGCCAAGGAAGCCGCGCGCCAGGCGATGCGGGAGGCGCAGGAAGCTGCCCGGGAGGAACGGCGCGGCACGCACGAGGCCGTGCGCGAGGCACAGGAGGCCGCCAGGCAGGAGGGGCGCGACGTCAAGGACGCGGCCCGGCAAGCCCGAGACGAGGCCAGGCAGGCCAAGGATGAGGCGCGGCAGGCCAAGGACGAGGCTCGGCAGGACGAGGCGCGGGCACGCGCGGCCGATCACGCCAAGCGCGCCAGGGACGGGCTGCTCGGGGCGCTCGGCGGCGATTTCAGCGACCTTGGTGCCCTCGGCAGCGACGCCGCCCGCAAGGTGCACGAGCAGGCACAGCGGCTCCGCGAGGAAGCGCAGCGTGCCCGCGACGAGGCGCGTACCCGGGACGGCTCACGCGGCCAGGACGACTCGCGTTCCGGGGATGATTCTGGTGCCCGGGACGAAGCGGACGATACCGGCGACATCCCGGCCGGCGCTGGCGCCCGGTTCACCGGCGGCGACCCGGGCTGGACGGGCTGGACGGGCCGTCGCGGCTGGGACGAATGGGCCAGGCTGCGCGGTCGTGGCGGCTGGGCCAGCCGACTGGATGTGGGCACGCTCCGCGACCTGGAACGCGTGGCCATCCAGTTCACCACCGACCTGCGCCGTGTGGCCATAGAGTCGGGTGCGTTCAGCGAGAACATGATCGGCGACCTGCGCGGGATCCTCGACGAGGCGCTGACCCGGATCAAGACCGAGGTGTTCGGCCCGGCGGGCGAAGAGCCGAGCGACCCAGAGGACGACCGCTGACCCCAGCGGGTCAATTGCGCAATTGACACGCTCCAGCGAAGTCAATCACGCAATCGACCCGCTGGGGAGCTCGACCCGCTGGGGAGCTCGACCCGCTGGGGAGCTCGACCCGCTGGGGAGCTCGACCCGCTGAGGAGCACGACCCGCTGAGGAACACGGGGCGTCTCGGGCTGGGTTAGGGGGCTAGGATTAGCTTGCCGGTGTGGCTGCCGGCGATCATGGCGGCGAACGCGTCCCTAGCCTGAGCCAGCGGGTGGACGCTGTCGATGACCGGGCGGACGCCGGTTTGCTCGAGGAAGCTGGCCAGCCGGACCAGCTGATCGCGGGTACCCATCGTGGAACCGACCACGGACAGCTGGGTGAAGAAAATCCTGGTCAGTTCAGCTGGCGAGGCGTCGCCGCTGGTGGCACCGGAGATCACGATGCGGCCGCCTGGCTTGAGGGATCGGACCGAGTGCGCCCAGGTGGCCTGGCCGACGGTCTCCATCACCACATCCACCCGCTCCGGCAGCCTCGCGCCGGAGCCGAACGCCTGGTCGGCGCCGAGTTCGCGAGCACGCTCGAGCTTGTCCTCGCTGCGGCTGGTCACCCACATCCGGTACCCGGCCGCGCGGCCGAGTGCGATCAGCGCGGTCGCCACGCCGCCGGAGGCGCCCTGGACGAGCACCGTCGAGCCGGGCTGAGCCCCGGACTTCTCGAACAGCATCCGGTAGGCGGTCAGGTACGCGGTCGGCAAGCACGCGGCCTGCTCGAAGCTCAGCGCGGCGGGCTTGGGCACGAGATTGCGCCGTGGCACCACGACGCGTTCGGCGAACGTGCCGTCGTAGCGCTCAGACAGCAGGGACCGGCGCGGGTCAAGGGTCTCGTCGCCGCCGCCCGCGTCCGGGTCGCCGATCACCGCGTGCACGATGACCTCATTGCCGTCCGGGTCGGTGCCTGCCGCGTCGCAGCCGAGCACCATCGGCAGCCGGTCCGCCGGCAGTCCCACACCGCGCAGCGACCACACGTCGTGGTGGTTCAGTGCGGCGGCGCGGACCGTCACGGTCACCCAGCCGTCGGGCGCCTCCGGCTCGGGGCGCTCCCCCACTTCAAGCCCGGACAGCGGATCATCGGCATCGATACGCGCAGCGGTCACAGCGAACATGCGTTTTACCCTAGTCCGGTGATCCGGGGGGCGTCCCCCGGGCCGGCAGAGTCAATGGATGCCAGGCCGGCGAGGGCACGAAGAACGGGCGCTGGCCAAGCACCAGCGCCCGTTCTGAGTTAAAGATCTAGAGTCGCGCGACCCCGGCGGCGCGGGCAGCCTGGCTGACTGCCTCAGCCACGGCGGGAGCTACCCGCGGGTCGAACTGACTGGGGATGACGTATCCGGGCTCCGCATCCGAACCCACGAGGGCGGCGATCGCGTCGGCCGCGGCGTGCTTCATCGACTCGGTGATCGCGGACGCACGCACGTCGAGGGCGCCGCGGAAGATGCCGGGGAAGGCCAGCGAGTTGTTGATCTGGTTGGGGAAGTCGCTGCGCCCGGTAGCCACGACGAGGGCATGCCGTCCGGCCACGGACGGGTGCACCTCCGGGTCGGGGTTGGACAGCGCGAAGACGATCGCGTCGCAGGCCATGGCCGCGACGGCCTCCTCGGCGACCGTGCTGCTGGATAGGCCGATGAACACGTCGGCTCCGTGCAGCGCGGACTCGGTGGAGCCGGTGAGCATGGCCTTGTTGGTCCGCGCGGCGAGTTCGGCCTTGACCGGGTTAAGGCCGTCGCGGCCGCTGTAGATCAGGCCCTTGCTGTCCGAGACGGCGACGTCGCCGACGCCCGCGGCCAGCAGCATGTTGGTGACCGCGACGCCGGAAGCGCCCGCCCCGGCCACCACGGCCCGCAGGTCGGACAGGGACTTGCCCGCCACACGCGCGGCGTTGCGCAGCGCGGCCAGCGTGACGATCGCGGTCCCGTGCTGGTCGTCGTGGAAGACCGGGATGTCCAGCAGGTCACGGAGCCTGTCCTCGATCTCGAAGCACCGCGGCGCCGAGATGTCCTCCAGGTTGATGCCGCCGAAGCTGGGCGCGATGGCGGCCACGGTGGCGATGATCTTCTCGGTGTCGGTGGTGGCCAGGCAGATCGGCACGGCGTCTACGCCGGCGAAGCGCTTGAACAGCAACGACTTGCCTTCCATGACCGGCATGGCGGCCTTGGGGCCGATGTCGCCGAGGCCGAGCACCGCGGTGCCGTCGGTGACCACCGCGACCGCGTTGCCGGCCCAGGTGTAGTCGGCGGCTAGTTCCGGGTCGTCGGCGATCGCGGTGCAGACCTTCGCCACGCCTGGCGTGTAGGCCATCGCCAGGCGTGCCGCGTCGGAGACGTCTACGGACGGGGTGACGCTGATCTTTCCGTGCCTATGCATCGCGAAGATGGCGTCGTCCATGGGTAACAGCTCCCTCAGGATCTCGTCAGTGATTCTTGGGCCAGCGGAGGCCGCTGTCGGGCGAAAGTGTGCCGCCTCGACCAGCGCCGTGACCTGCGGGGGTTACCCGTGCCGCAACATTGTGCCACAGGAGGCCGGCGCGCTGTCTGGCGCCCGCCGTCCGATAGGTGTAATACTCATTCCCTGACAACCAGCCAGGGATGCTAAGAGTGGACCTCAACTCCTACGCTGAGCTCGCTGTCCGGCTCGTGAATACGGCCGGAGGCGGCGGCGAGGGCGATGATCGGCTGGCCAGCCTGGACGGGCTGCGCGACCTCGTGGCTGACCGGCAGCACCTCAACACGGGCGTCACCCGTAACGACCTGGAAGCCCTGCGCATGCTGCGCGGGGAGTTTCGCGATTTCTTCGAAGCCTGCGCAAACGGTGACGGCGAAAACGCTGCCCAGATCCTGAACGCCCTGCTCATCCAGCACCCGGTGCATCCTCAGCTGTCCGGCCATGACGGGCAGGGGTGGCATGTGCACTACACGGAGAGCGGCTCGGTCGCCGACAAATACGCGGCCGGCGCGGTGATGGGCCTGGCCGTCGTGCTCTCCGACGTGGGGCTGGACCGGTTCGGCATCTGCCAGGCGCCGGGCTGCGGTGGGGTCTTCATCGACCTGAGCGGCGAACCGGATCGTAAGCACTGCTCGGAGAAATGCGCGGACGCCATGTAGTTTGCCTGGTTTGTGGTGATTGACCGCCAGGTATCCGGCTCGTTAACCTCGCTAATGTCATGTGGGGAATCTGGCGCAGATACTGGATCACCATCGTCGCGTTCGCCGTGGTCGCGATCGGGCTGGTGCTCGCCTGGGTTCTGGCCGGCGGCCCCCTGGCCGGCGTGCTGACCGCTGTCGCCCTCCTGTTCGTCCCGGTGATCTTGTCCACCCGGGACGGCTGGCGGCAGACGCATCCCGCCAACCTCACATCGCGGGGCATCACGCCGGAATACGGCGCCAAGTTCGACGCGATGAACGCGGGCCTGCGCCGGGACATGAAGGGGTTCGTGCCGACCCCGGTCCACCGGCGGCTATTCGGCCCCGACATCATCATGCCGGCGAGCGCCAGCGGCGGCGCCGGGACAGGCGGCAGCCCGGCCACCCGGCCGCGGCCGGCCCAGCGGCCCAGCGCCAGCCGGAACCCCAAGAGCGGCCGGAGCCCCAAGAGCAGCCGGAGCCCTCAGGGGCGCCGTGGCCGCCAGCGGGCCGAACTACTGGAGCCGGACGCCACCATCACCCTCATCGAGGAGCGGCAGGCCGCAGGCATCGACGACCTGTTCGCCGCGCTGGACAGCGAGCTGGTCGGGCTGATCGGGGTCAAGAAGAAAGTCGAGGAGATCGGCTCGCTGCTGCTCGTCGACCGCGCGCGGCAGCGGTTCGGCCTGTCGGCGTCCCGGCCCAACCTGCACATGTGCTTCACCGGTTCGCCGGGGACCGGTAAGACCACGGTGGCACTCAAGATGGCCGACCTGCTGCACCGGCTCGGCTACCTGGAGAAGGGCCACCTGGTGCACGCGATGCGGGACGACCTGGTGGCCGAATACATCGGGCAGACCGCCCCCAAGACCAAGGCGGTACTCGAGCGCGCCATGGGCGGCGTGCTGTTCATCGACGAGGCGTACAGCCTGTACCGGGCCGACGACTCCAAGGACTACGGCCAGGAGTGCATCGAGATCCTGCTCCAGGTGATGGAGAACGACCGGGACAAGCTGGTGGTGATCCTGGCCGGCTACAAGGACCGCATGGATCACTTTTTCGAGTCTAACCCCGGCATGAGCTCCCGGATCGCACATCATCTGGACTTCGCCGAGTACGACCTGGACGAGCTGCTTGCCATCGGCCAGCTCATGCTGGACCAGTCCTCGTACTACCTGTCCGATACGGCGAAGACGGCGTTCCGCGACTACCTCTGCGGGGAAAGGCACGACCCGCGTTTCGCCAATGCACGCAGCGTAAGAAACGAACTGGAACGGGCCCGGCTACGGCACGCGTATCGTCTCGCGGCGGATCCGGAACGTGATCGAAGCAGAGACGATTTGATGCGCCTTGAGGCAGCAGATTTTCACGTGAATTCATTCACAAGCAGAGTCGCGAACGTTAAACCCTTGTAATTTCCAGACTTTCCCCGCTTAAACCTGTCCGCGGTGGCTAAGCAAAGCTGTGACCTGCGTTATCAAAACGAATCCGGACTAACACTTCTCAGCTATAACGATCATCCCTACGATTATCTCACTCTACGCATACGAGACGCTCGCCTCATCTTTGGGGGGATCTCGCCACGAGTGACTTGCCCTACGGGGCAACGATCGGAAGAAGGATTCGCTCATGTCAACAGAAAGCGCGACTGCCGGCGCTTCGGTCTCCCGACCGGCAGACGTCGGCCTCAAGCGCGAGGTTGGGCTGATCGGCGCCATCTGGGCGTCGGAGAGTTCAATCATCGGATCAGGATGGCTTTTCGCGTCCCTGTACGCCACGCAGGCCGCGGGCGCGAGCGCCATCTACGCGTGGATCATCGGCGGGGTGTGCGTCCTCATCCTGGCGCTGGTGCACTCCGAACTCGGCGCGATGTTCCCGGTGGCCGGCGGTACGGCGAGATTCCCGCACTACGCGTTCGGCGGCATCGCGGGCATCCAGTTCGGCTTCTTCTCCTGGCTGCAAGCCGTCTGCATCGCTCCTGTCGAGTGCTATGCGGTGATGCACTACGGGCATTACTGGTGGCCCGCGATCTTCAACCCGGTCAAGGGCACGCCTACCGGGCTCGGCCTGTTCCTCACCGTCGTGCTGATGGCCACCTTCACGATCATCAACTACTTCGGTATCGGCTGGCTGTCCAAGGTGAACAGCGCCGTCATGTGGTGGAAGCTGATCATCCCGGTGGTCGCCATCATCTTCTTGCTGTTCAAGTGGCACTCGGGGAACTGGAGCGCGGGGGTCGGCGGCCCCATCCCGCATCCGAGCTCGCCGACGCTGACCAGCAATGGCTCCGGCGGCTTCGCGCCGTTCGGCGCCAAGGGCGTGCTCAACGCCGTTGTCGGCGCCGGCATCGTGTTCTCCTACCTCGGCTTCGAGCAGGCCGACCAGCTGGCCGGCGAGGTCAAGAACCCGCAGAAGACGCTCCCCCGCGCGATCATCGGCGCGATGATCATCGGCACGATCATCTACATCCTGGTCCAGGTGGTCTTCATCGCGGCCATGGACCCGCACCAGCTGGTCCACGGCTTCGCCGGCATCACCGACGCGAACATCCTGTCCGGGCCGATCGCCGGCCTGGCCGCGCTGATCGGGCTAGGCGGACTGGCGGTACTCCTGCGGATCGACGCGTTCGTGTCTCCGTACGGCACCGGGCTGATCTACCTGACCTCTACCTCGCGGGTCACCTACGGCCTGGCTCGTAACCGGTACGTGCCGCAGGTCTTCGCACGGACCGACCGGCGTGGTGTGCCCTGGGTCGCCCTGCTGTCCAGCTTCGTCCTCGGCCTGGTCTTCCTGTTGCCATTCCCGACCTGGCAGAGCATCGTCAGCCTGACCACGGGCGCCAGCGTGCTCATGTACATGGGCGCGCCGCTGTCCCTCACCGCGCTGCGCCGGCGGCTGCCGGACGCGCCGCGGCCGTACCGGATGCCGATCTACCAGGTCATCTGCCCGGTCGCGTTCATCGTCGCCAGCCTGCTCATTTACTGGTCGGGCTTCGAGGCGCTGTGGAAGCTGGGCATCTGCATCGTCATCGGCTACGTCATCCTCGGCGTCTCGATGGCCTTCGACCCGCAGCGGCCGCGCCTGGGCCGCAAGGAGGTCATCGCCGCGTCCTGGCTGCCCGTGTACATCATCGGCATGGGCCTGATCTCCTGGAACGGCCAGTTCGCCGGCGGCGCCATCCTCGCGCCGCTGCCCACCGGACACCTGCACCTGTGGTGGGACATGCTCGTGGTAGCGGTGTTCGCCCTCGTCATCTACTTCTGGGCGACCTACATCTCCGTCCTGCCCAGGGACGAGATCCTCGCGATCATCGGCGACCAGGACGGCTCCGGCGCCGAGGAGGAAGCCGCAACCGCCTGAGTCCAGTACGACGCCGGACGGCCCGCCCCGGTATCACCGGGGCGGGCCGTCCGGCGTTGACCGGTGATACCGGAACAGAACGCGGCCTTCCAGGGCGGCGACCGGACCGAAGCGGCGCGAATCCACCGCGCCCCCCTCGGGGTTATCCGATTCCAGCCAGAACGTGCCGTCGGGCAGCCGGCGTCCGAGGCGCTTCACCAGCAACATGCCCGGCTTTTCTGGATTTTTCGCAATAACAACAGTGCCTGGCTTGGCCCGCCGGGTGCGTAGGACCACGAGCCAGTCCCCCGGACGCAGGCCCGGTTCCATCGACCGTTCGGCGACCGCGACCCGGAACAGGGCCCAGCTCATACATGCCTCCAGGCGTCAGGGGTAGTGTCGGATGGAACGCTAGATGAGTAAAGAGAAAGGGATCCGATGAGGCTGCTTAGCCGGCTGCTTGAGCCTAAGGCTGTCGCCCACGCGCACTGTGACCTGCCCTGCGGAGTTTATGACCCGGCACAGGCCCGGATCGAGGCGGAATCCGTCAAGGCGATCGCGGAGAAGTACCGCGACAACACCGACCCGGAGTTCAGGGCTCGCTGCCTGATCATCAAGGAGCAGCGGTCCGAGCTGGTCAAGCACCACCTGTGGGTGCTGTGGACGGACTACTTCAAGCCGCCGCACTTCGAGAAGTACCCGCAGCTGCACACGCTGTTCAACGAGGCCACCAAGCTGGCCGGGGCGGGCGGCACCAAGGGCAGCACCGACGTCGCCAAGGCCGATGAACTGCTGGCGAAGATCGAGGAGATCACGAAGATCTTCTGGGAGACCAAGCAGGGCTGATTCTGTAGCCATTACGCGGGCGTTGAGCTGGTGTTTTCACTACTGGCTTAACGCCCGCGTGGCGTTTCGCCCGCGCGCCGCGATGCTCTTACCCGCTGCTAGCGGTAGGTTGCTCTCAAGCGACAGGCAGATCCCGCACCGGACCTGCCCGGAGGAGAGAAGTGACAGAAGATACCGCCGCGACGACAGCCGTGCCGGGCCCGAGGGATCCAGCGGCTCAAGCGGAGCGTGAGATGACCCGCGACCACGTGACGGTGACGATGCCCGCCGAGGGCGCTTACCTTTCGGTCCTGCGGACGGCGACAGCCGGCCTGGCGGCGCGCCTCGATTTCACCTTGGACGAGATCGAGGACCTGCGCATCGCCGTGGACGAGGCGTGCGCGATGCTGCTCGCCCAGGCGATTCCTGGCACGAGCCTGGAATGCGGCTTCGACCTGGACAGCGACCAGATGACGATCACCGTATCGGTGGTCGCCGCGCAGCCCCGTGTGCCGGCCAAGGACACGTTCGCCTGGACGGTCCTGTCCGCGCTCGCGGGCACGGTCGATTCCCAGCTCGGCCCGGACGACCAGGTGTCCATCGTGCTGCGCAAGCGGCGGGCCAATCTTGAAAAGCACGGTGCCGATCAGTCTGCGCCGAGGTCCGGGTGAGCAGCGAGTTCGAGGTCCAGGTGACCGAGGAGTTCGAGGTCGAGGCAGCGGCCGCCGCCCCCGTCCTGCGGGCGGAGTCCAGCGGGTCGCCGGATCGTGCCCGCGCGCGGGAGATGTTCGAGCGGCTGGCCGTGCTGCCCGCCGACGACCCGGAGCGGGCCAGGATCCGCGGCTACCTGGTAGAGCTGCACCTGCCGCTGGTGGAATACCTCGCCCGCCGGTTCCGCAACCGCGGCGAATGGCTGGACGACCTGACCCAGGTGGCCACGATCGGCCTGATCAAGTCCATCGACCGGTTCGACCTGGAGCGGGGCGTCGAGTTCTCCACGTACGCCACGCCGACGATCGTCGGCGAGATCAAGCGGCACTTCCGTGACAAGGGCTGGGCGGTGCGCGTACCGCGTCGCCTGCAGGAACTCAAGCTGTCCCTGACCAAGGCCATCTCCGAGCTGGCGCAGCGGGAAGGCCGCGCGCCTACGGTCAGCGAACTCGCCGCTCATCTGCAGATGAGCGAGGAAGAGGTGCTCGAGGGCCTGGAGTCGGCCAACGCCTACTCCACGGTTTCACTCGACGCGCCCGACTCAGGCGACGAGGACGCGCCCGCGGTCGCCGACTCGCTCGGCATGATCGACGAGGCGCTCGAGGGCGTCGAGTACCGGGAATCGCTGAAGCCGCTGCTCGAGCAGCTGCCGCCGCGAGAGAAGAAGATCCTGCTACTGCGGTTCTTCGGCAACATGACCCAGTCTCAGATCGCCGCCGAACTGGGCATCTCGCAGATGCATGTGTCCCGGTTGCTGGCCCGCACGCTCGCCCAGCTTCGTGAGGGACTGACCACGGAGGATTGACCCCTGGTTACATCTTCCGGTTCAGTGCCTTGAAGCTGGCCGGGGCCAGCAGGCCGACGAGGATCAGCGCGGCAAGGATCAGCGCGGGAACCCCCCAGTCCAGCCGGTGCCCTTGAACCGCCGTGATGCCGCCGATGGCCACGCAGAACTGGATAATCAACGCCGGGGCGCGGCTCCACGGCACCGCCTTGGTAATCCCGTAGCCGAGGCCGATCGCGGCCAGCGCCGCGATGAGGGCGAGCAGCGTGAGCGCGATACCGCTGTTGGCATGGTAGGACTTGCCGTTGATCGTGGCGGCCGCCGAGAATCCGGTGGCGACCAGCAGGCCGATCCCCTCCGCGAACATGGCCACCGCCGCGAGGCGCAGCGGAACAGGTGCTTGTGTTGCCTGTGATGTCGCAGTGTCTGCACTCATAGGGTTTCGTACCATTCAGCCGGGGGCCGGGCTCGGTTATAGCGTAGGCGGCGGCTAGCCTGGGCTGATGCGCGGCCTGCTGATCATCAACCCGCAGGCGACCAGCACGTCAGAGAACGGCGCGGACCTCGTGACCCGCAGCCTCACCGGTCTGGTCGACCTGGAAGTCGCGTATACACGCTATCGCGGCCACGCTCGCGAGCTGGCGGCGGCCGCGGACCACGACGTGGTCATCGTGTTCGGCGGCGACGGGGCGGTCAACGAGGTGGTCAACGGCCTCATGGACCGCCGCGGCTCGTCCGCGGCCTCGATACCGGCGCTGGCGACGATACCCGGCGGCGGCGGCAACGTTTTCGCCAGAGCGCTCGGGCTTCCCGCGTCGCCTTCGGCCGCTATCGTCCGCATAGGCGACCTGCTGGCCTCGGGCTCATACCGGACCATAGGCCTCGCCTTGGCCGGCGACCGCTACTTCACGTTCAGCGCCGGCCTCGGCATGGACGCCGAGGTGGTGCGCGATGTCGAAGACCAGCGAGCGCGCGGACGCCGGGAGAGCCAGGCGCTGTTCGTCCGCACGATCGTCCGCCGCTACTACGCGGGCACAGACCGGCGCAGGCCGGCGCTGACGCTCGAGCGGGACGGCGAGCCGCCGATGACCGGCCTGTTCATGATCTTGCTCACGAATTCGGCACCGTGGACGTACTTCCGCGGCCGCCCGCTGCTGCCCAGGCCCGACCCGGACTTCAGCTCCGGCTTGGACGTGCTGGCACTGAGCAGGCTGAAGATCGGGGACATCCTGAGCGCGATCGGCCAGATGATGTGCACGCTCAACCGCCACCGGGCTCCGCACGGCAAGCACGTGCTGACCATGCACCGCCTCGACGCGGTCACCATCCGCTGCGTCCGCCCGACAGCTTTCCACGTGGACGGCGAGTATCTGGGCGAAATCGAGTCGGTCAAGTTCCAGTTCGTCCCCCAAGTGCTCCGCGTAGTCGCCCCGCCGGTGGCGTGACGCGCTTGTGCGCCGGCCGGCTGGCCCGAGTTGCGGCTGGCTAGAGTTGCGGCTTGGCCGAGTCGCGGCTGCCGAGTCGCGGCTGGGCCGAGTCGCGGTCCGGGCTGGGCGGAGTCGCGGTCCGGGCTGGGCGTCCCAAGCCGGAGTGGCCGAGTGTAGTCGAGGGGCCCTTTGTCACCCGTTAGGCGACTCTGTCACCCGTTCCATTGCTGGATATCGGGACAAAAGCCACTTCTACCCACCAGTACGGGTGACAAAGCAAGATTACGGGTGACAAAGCCCTTCCGACTGGCTGCGCCGACCGAGGCCCGCCGTTCCTTTACGCCCGGCGTCTCCCCCAAAGGGGCCGCGGCTCCTAATGGGGGCCCGCGCGCCGCGAGCCCCATTAGGAGGGGGCCTGCGCGCCGCGAGCCCCCTTGACCCAAAGGGGTTGAGGCGCCACAGCCCCCTATGGGCGGGCGCGGGGCGGACGGGGCGGGCGCCCGTAGGGGGCTGTGGCGGGAGGGGAGCCGGGGCCGGAAGCCCGGGCGGGCCCGGGGCGGGACCGGCGCGGGGGCGAGGGCGCGGGCCCGGGGCGGGGCCGGGGGCGAGGGGGCCGAAGAAAATTAACGGAGGGCGACTGGAAACCGGCCGGGAGGAAGACGTGAGGGCGGCGCGAGCAAAATGTGACCGATCTGACATCGTTTTCTGGCTGGCCGGCGCCGTGGGGTCTTGCGCCTCTTAATCAGGGCTGAGAGGCTTGATGCGATGCTCAGCGAGGGGGGCCTCGCGTGTCATCGCCCAGATGACGGGTACGACGCCTACGGGGCGCGCCCCTGCCGCTTGGGCGGTCTGGGTGGGTTCTGCTAGGCATCATGACAGTCCTGGGTAACTTGGACAGTGCAGGATGAATGTGGCATAGCTCGTGAAATTCTTCACAAGCTCGGGATAGACAAACGCTGATCCGGCCGCCACCGGCAAGCGAGAGGGAGTTGACATCATGGACTGGCGTCACGAAGCCGCCTGCCGTGAGGTGGACCCAGAGCTCTTCTTCCCCATCGGGAACAGCGGTCCTGCCCTGTTCCAGATAGAAGAAGCCAAACAGGTCTGCCGTCGTTGCTCCGTCACCGAACACTGCCTGCGCTGGGCCATTGACTCAGGCCAGGACGCCGGTGTCTGGGGCGGGATGAGCGAGGACGAGCGCCGCGCATACAAGCGCCGCACGATCCGCCTCCGCGCGCGCGCACACGCCTGATCTGGGGCTTCTCGCGTTCTCAGCACGGGGTTTACGGGGACACCTCGCTTTGCATCGGCAGGTCGACGACGGCTTCCGTGCCGCCGCCTTCCCTCGGCGCGATCCGCAGCCTGCCGCCCAGTTCGCCGACCACCAGCGTGCGGACGATCTGCAGGCCAAGGCTCGTGGTCACCTCGGGGTCGAATCCCGCCGGGAGACCAGCGCCATTATCGGCAACTGTCACGGACAGCCGTTCTGAGTCTCTTGAGGCGAGTACCTCAAGGAGAGCGGGACCTGGGCTCTTTGCCTGGCCGAGGCCGTGCTGAAGCGCGTTCTGCAGCAGCTCGGTGAGCACCATGGCCAGCGGCGTCGCGACCGAAGCGGGCAGCATGCCGAACGACCCGGTGATCGTGGGCACCACCCGCGTCTGGATTGCCGAAACCTCGCCGGCCATCATCGCGACCCGGTCAGCGATGTCATCAAAATCGACGATCTCCTCGGGGGCGTGGGATAGCGTCTCGTGAACCACCGCGATGGAGCCTACCCGCCGCACCGCTTCTTCAAGCGCGTCCCTCGCCTCGGGAGCGTGCAGCCGGCGGGCCTGCAGGCGGAGCAACGCGGCGACGGTCTGCAGGTTATTCTTCACCCGGTGGTGGATCTCGCGGATCGTGGCGTCCTTGGTGAGCAGTTCGCGCTCGCGGCTACGCAGCTCGGTGACATCGCGGACCAGTACAATCGCGCCGGTCCGCTCGCCGCTGACGATCAGCGGTATCGAACGCAGGTGCACGACCGAGCCGTTTCCGTCCACCTCTGCCTCGCGGGGAGCACGGCCGGTGGCGACCACCATCAGCGACTCGTCCAGCGGCTCGTCGGTCGCGCACAGCCCTGTGGTGACCGCGCCGAGCTCGGCGCCGATCAAGTCCGCCGCCAGGCCCAGGCGACGGTACGCGGACAGCGCGTTGGGGCTGGCGTAGGTCACCTTGCCCGACTTGCCGAGGCGGAGCAGGCCATCCCCCACCCTGGGCGACCGGACCAGCATGGCGTCCGCGCCGGTGAACGGGAACGTTCCCTCCGCCACCATCCGGGCCAGGTCGTCAGCGCCCTGCAGGTAGGTGAGCTCAAGCCGGCTCGGGGTGCGAGCAGAGTTCAGGTTCGTGCACCGCTCGATGACGGCGATCACGTTGCCGTTCCTGGTCACCGGGATCGCCTCGGTGCGCACCGGGACACCGCTGGTCCAGTCCGGGTCACTCTCCCGCCAGATGCGCCGTTCCTCGCTGGCGACGTCGAGCAGCCGCTGGTCTTCCGTGGCGGCCAGCGTGCCGACCACGTCGTCCTGGAACGAGGTGGGGCCCGTGGTGGGGCGCATCTGGGCCAGCGCGATCCAGCCCGTGCCGCTGCCCCGGCACGGCGCCCACAAGATCAGGTCGGCGAACGACAGGTCGGCCAGCAGCTGCCAGTCGGAGACCAGCGAGTGCAGCCACTCCACGTCGGCGTCGTCCAGGTTGGTGTGACTCCTGGCCAGGTCGTTGAGGGTGGGCACGGCTCCATCATCGCATTGGCAGTCCGACTGGCATTATGTGGAGGTGAGCGGGACGGCACTTGACCGGCTGCGGGCGGCGGCGACGGCACGGGAGGCGGCGGGTCTGCGCCGCGCTCTGTGGTCACGCAGCCCGGACTTCGGCGGCATGCTTGACCTGGCCTCGAACGACTACCTCGGGCTGTGCGGGGATCCCCGCCTGGCCGCCGCGGCAAGTGCCGCGGCTGCCGAATGGGGCACCGGCGCCACCGGTTCGCGGCTGGTCACCGGGACGACCACGCTGCACGACCAGCTCGAGGAGCGGCTCGCCAGGTTCACCGGGGCGGCGGGAGCGCTCGTGTTCTCCTCCGGGTACCTGGCCAACCTGGCGGTGGTGACAGCTGTGTCGTCGGCGCTGGCCACGCAGTCACAAGGCGTGCTCATCGTCTCCGACGAGCGCAACCACGCCTCGCTGATCGACGCCTGCCGGCTGGCCAGGACGCAGTCGGTCCGGCTGGCGATCGCGCCGCACGGCGACGTGGCGGCCATCCGCGGCCTGCTGGCGGCAAGGGCCGAGGAGTCGGCGCTGGTCGTCAGCGACGCGGTGTTCTCCGTCGACGGGGCGCTGGCCCCGGTCGCCGCGCTGCACGCCGCCGCACGCGAGCACGGCGCGCTGCTGGTACTGGACGAGGCGCATGCGCTGGGCGTGCTCGGCCCCGGCGGTGCTGGCGCCAGCGCCCGGGCCGGGCTAGCCGCTGAGCCCGACCTGATCCGGACGGTCACCTTGTCCAAGTCGCTGGCCAGCCAGGGCGGTGCGGTGCTGGCAGCGCCCGAGGTCGTGGCCACGGTTGTCGACACCGGCCGCGGCTTCATCTTCGACACCGGCCTCGCCCCGCCGTCGGCCGCTGCCGCGCTCGCGGCCCTGGACGTGGTCGCCGCCGAACCGCGACGCGGCGAGGCTGCGCTGGCCAGCGCGGCCAGGCTGGCCAAGATCGCCGCCGATCTCGGGCTGACCGTCGTTCCGCCAGATGCGGCGGTGCTCGCGGTGGTCATCGGCGACCCGCACGCCGCCGTCGCCGCGCGCGAGATCTGCCGGAGAGAAGGCGTCAGGGCTGGCTGTTTCCGGCCGCCATCGGTGCCAGCTGGCCGTGCGTGCCTGCGGCTCACCGCCAGGGCAACGATGTCCGAGGGCGATTTCGCGATAGCCGCACGAGCACTCGCCTGCGTGCGTGACCATGTTGGAGTTGACGTTCACCTCCCATTCAGGCAATGATGCGCGATGACCGTTTCTCCTCTGCCGTCAGGCGAGACCCCTGACCTGGCACCGGTGCGGCTGCCGAAGTACTACCAGGTGAAGCGCCAGCTGCTCGATTTCACGTCAGCACTGGATGCCGGAAGTCCGGTGCCGCCGGAGCGCGAGCTGGCCAGGCACTACGGGACCTCCAGGACAACGGTCAGGCAGGCCCTCGCCGAACTGGTCATCGAGGGCCGGCTGCTCCGCATGCAGGGCAAGGGTACGTTCGTGGCCAAACCAAAGGTCGCGCAGTCCCTTGAGCTGGCCAGTTACACCGAAGGCATGCGCGCGCACGGCCTGCACCCGCACACCAAGATCCTCGACATTGGCTATGTGGCCAGCGACGATCAGCTCGCAGCGCTGCTCGGCATCAGGCCGGGCGGCCGGGTGCTGCGCATCCACCGGCTCCGGCTGGCCGATGGCGAGCCGATGTCCATCGACACGTCGCACCTGCCCGCCAGGCGCTTCCCCGGCCTGCGCAGGGAACTCGAGCGGCACGCATCCCTCTACGAGACGCTCGCGTCCGCCTACGGCATCCAGCTCGCCGAGGCGGAGGAAACCATCGAGACCGTGCTCGCCGACCCGCACGACGCGCGCCTGCTCGGCGTGGACGCGGGCCTGCCGCTGCTGCTGCTGTCCAGGCACGCGCTCGACGTGAACGGCGAGCCGGTCGAATGGGCCCAGTCGTGGTACCGCGGCGACAGGTACAAGTTCGTGACCAAGCTGCGGCGCAGCTCCGAATGAGCCCGGCTTGAGCATCCTTGTTGTCAGCGGCACCGGGACCGGGGTCGGCAAGACGATCGTGACCGCCGCCCTCGCCGCGCTCGCCGCCGATTCCGGCCTGCCTGTCGCCGTCGTCAAGCCCGCGCAGACGGGCATCGACACCGGCGAGGAAACCGACCTGGACACGGTGCGCCGCCTGTCAGGGGTCACCGACCTGCACGAGCTCGCCCGCTTCCCTGACCCGTTGTCACCCGAAGCCGCCGCGCGAACGGCCGGCCTGAAGCCGCTCGACCTGTCCGCCGCCGCGCGCTACATCGGCGATCTGGCCGCCACCCGGCAGCGGGTGCTGGTCGAGGGTGCGGGCGGCCTGCTGGTCAGGTACGACGCTTCCGGGCGCACCATAGCCGACCTGGCGGGCATGCTCGGCGCACCGGTGCTGGTGGTCACGACCGCTGGCCTCGGCACGCTCAACCACACCGCGCTGACGCTGGAGGCGCTGGCCGCGCGCGGACTTGACTGCGCCGGCGTGGTCATCGGCAGCTGGCCGCGGCACCCCGGGCTGGCCGAGCGGTCGAACCTGACCGACCTGCCGAACCTGGATGGCGAGGCTGGCGTAGTGGGCAGGCTGCCCGAGGGCGCGGGACAGCTCGGCCGGGAAGAGTTCCTCGCGGTCGCCAAGGCGAATCTTAGCTTCTAATAATTTAGACATATCGCATTGCGACCCCCTTGTCGCTTCATGATCATTTGTCATGATTAGCGCGGGTTTAGTATGCCCAGCTCAGTCGGCATTCCCATGGCGCCGACCTAAGCCAATAATCACTAGAGGCATTGCCGAAATGCCTCATTGGGAGCACCATGGGTCTCATCTGCGTGACCTTCGTCACACCCGAAACGCCCGCGAGAGGTTGTCCATGACTCAGCCGGCTGTTAAATCCAGAGGTCCTGTCGCCGCTCATCCGGTCCGCGCCGCGCTCATCGCCATCGCGCTGGCCGGGCTGATCGCCTGCACGCTGTTCGTCACCATCTACGACAGCGCCACGCCCAAGGTCGGCGACTTCCCCTTCTTCTACTTCTATCTGCTTGTGTACTTCCCGGTGATGGCCATCGTGCTGTGGATCGTGGTGCGACTGCAGAAGGGGCTCAGGACGCCCGGCGACGAGACGGGCGAACAGAGGCCATGAGCAATGTCAACACGACGTCGTTCACGATCGTCGTCATCCTCTTCCTCCTCGTCACCGGGGCAGGCTTCGCCGCCGCTCGCTGGCGCCGCGCGGATGACATGTTGCAGCTGGACGAGTGGGGACTGGGCGGACGCGGATTCAGCACGTTCATCAGCTGGTTTCTGCTCGGCGGCGACACCTTCACCGCGTACACGTTCATCGCGGTGCCCGCGCTCATCTTCGCGTCCGGCGCCATCGGCATGTACGCGGTCTCGTACGCGGCAATGGCCTATCCGATCGCGTTCATCTTCCTGCCGCGGTTGTGGTCCGTGTGCCGCACACACAACTACGCGACCCAAGCCGACTTCATCCGCGGCCGGTTCGGCTCCCGCGGGCTGGCACTGGCCATGGCATTCACCGGCATCCTCGCGCTGATGCCGTACGTGGCGCTGCAACTGGTCGGCATCAAGTCCGTGATCACGGTCATGGGCATCAACGCCTCCTCGACCAACACATTCGTCAAGGACCTGCCCTTGTTCATCGCGTTCCTGGTGCTGGCGGTCTTCACCTACGTCTCCGGCCTGCGCGCGCCCGCGCTCATCGCATTCGTCAAGGACGCCCTGGTGTACCTGTTCGTGCTGGTCGCGATCTTCTACATCCCGACCAGGCTAGGCGGCTGGGGCGCGATCTTCTCGCACGCGCAGACGCACCTGGCGGCGATCAATCCGAAGACCGGCAAGCCGAACGGCGTGTTCCTGCCGACCTCGAAGTCGACCGGGTCCACCCAGGTGGACTTCATGACGCTGGCGCTTGGCTCGGCGGTGGCCCTGTTCGTCTACCCGCACACGGTCACCGGCACGCTGACCTCGAAGCGGCGCGAGATCGTCAAGCGCAACCTGGCACTGCAACCGCTGTTCGCGATCCTGCTCGGCCTGATCGCACTGCTGGGATATCTGGCGCTCGCGGACAAGGTCACCGTCGCCAATGTGAAGTCGCACGGCGCGAACGCGCAGCTCGCCGTGCCGTTCCTGGTTCAGCACATGTTCCCGAGCTGGTTCGCGGGCATCGCGTTCGCCGCGATCATCATCGGCGCGCTGGTGCCGGCGGCGATCATGTCGATCGGCGCCGCTAACCTGTTCACCAGGAACATCTTCAAGGAGTTCTTCAAGCCGGACGCGACACCTCGCCAGGAAACCCGGGTGGCTCAGTGGGCGTCGCTGGTGGTGAAGCTGGGCGCCCTGTACTTCGCGGCCGAACTGCCCAGTACGTTCGCCATCAACCTGCAGCTCCTCGGCGGGGTGTGGATCCTGCAGATCGCACCGATGCTGATCGGCGGCCTGTACACCAAGTGGTTCCACCGGTGGGCGCTGCTGGCGGGCTGGCTGGGCGGCATGGCCTACGGCACGATCGCCGCGTACCGGTCCGCCTCCCCCACCGCGTCGCACTGGGCCTCGTCCTCAGATATCGAGCTCGGCCACACGGTGTACATCGGCATCGCGGCCGTGCTCGTCAACCTGGTGATCGTGCTCGTGCTGACCGTCGTACTCAACGCGGTGAAGGTCTCCAACGGCACCGACGAGACACGCCCTGACGAGTACACGGCGGACCCGGAGAAGGCACCGGAGCCAGTCCCGGCCCTGGCGGATTAGGCGGATTAGCAAGATCATAACGACGCTTAGTTCCCGGGCACGTCTCCCGCTTCGTGCCCGGGCCACGGCAAGCCCGTTCCCCGGGGCTGGGGGTAGGTGGGGGTGGTTACTGAGGGGTAGGGTCGGGGTGTGGTGGAGATTTCCGGGCATGGCGGGGCACACGCGGTGGCGGTGGCCAGGGAGTATGGCGTGGACCTCATGTTCACGCTGTCCGGCGGGCACGTGTTCCCGCTGTACGACGCCGTCGTCAAGGACTCCTCAGGCATGCGCCTGATTGACGTCAGGCACGAGCAGACGGCGGTGTTCGCGGCCGAGGCCACGGCACGGCTCACCCGCCGTCCTGGACTGGCCGTCGTGACCGCCGGACCCGGCGTCACCAACAGCGTGAGCGCGGCGACGACCGCGTGGTTCAACGGCGCGCCGGTCGTGCTCCTGGCCGGGAGGGCGCCCGACTACCGGTGGGGCGCCGGGTCACTGCAGGAGATGGACCACCCGCCGCTGCTCGCGCCGGTTACCAAGCGGGCCTGGACCTCACATGCCACCGCCGAGGTCGGCACCGCGGTGAACGAGGCGTTCGCGCTGGCGCTCGCGCCGCACCGCGGCCCGGTCTTCCTCGACATCTCGCTGGAAGCCCTGTACGGGGAGGCCACGCTGGCCCTGCCCGAGGCCGCGGCGGCGCCCCCGGCCACGGTGCCCGACGTCGGTCCTGTGGCGGCGCTGCTGCGGGACGCGCGACAGCCGGTGCTCGTGCTCGGCTCTGACGTATGGCTGGCCGGCGCGGAGGAGGCGGCACTGCGCGCGGCGCAGGCGCTGCGGCTGCCGGTGATCACCAACGGGCAGGCCCGCGGCGTGCTGCCCGGGGGCCACGAACTGCTGGTGAGCCGGGCACGCAAGCTCGCCTTCGGCGAGGCGGACCTGGTCGTCGTGGTGGGCGTGCCGCTGGACTTCCGGCTTGGCTACGGGGCGTTCGGTTCGGCCAAGGTCGCGCACGTCATGGATTCCCCTGCCGGGCTGGCCAGCCATGTGCCGCTCGCGGCATCAGCGGCGGGCGACCTTACCTCGTTCTTCGATGAGCTGACGGCGGCGATCGAGGTTCCGGCCGGCGACCCGGACTGGGCCGGGCGGCTGGCGGAGGCGGCACGCGCGGCAATCGCGGCTGACGCGCCGCTGCTGGCCAGCGACGCGGACCCGGTGCACCCGGCGCGCATCTACGGAGAACTGCTGAAGGTGCTCGATGACGACGCCGTCGTCATCGGTGACGGCGGGGACTTCGTCTCGTTCGCCGGCAAGTACGTGGAACCGGCGCGGCCCGGCGGGTGGCTCGACCCAGGGCCGTTCGGCTGCCTCGGGACGGGGCTCGGCTATGCCGCCGCCGCCCGGCTGGCCCGGCCGTCAGCACAGGTTGTCCTGCTGCTCGGCGACGGAGCGGCCGGCTTCTCGCTGATGGACGCGGACACGCTTGTCCGGCACGGCCTGCCGGTCGTCATAGTGTGCGGCAACAACGGCGCGTGGGGACTGGAGAAACACCCGATGCGCGCGCTTTACGGCTACGACGTGGCGGCCGACCTGCAACCCGGCTGCCGCTACGACGAGGTGGTCCGCGCACTCGGCGGCGCCGGCGAACTGGTCACGTCCCCGGCCGGCATCGGGCCTGCGCTGCGACGGGCGTTCGCCGCGAATACGCCGTACCTGGTCAACGTCATCACCGACCCTGAGGTGGCCTACCCGCGTTCGACCAGCGGGGTATTATCTCGGCCCGGTCTGCGCGGCGTTGTATCGCTTCAGCGCCCGTTCAGCTCCGCACCAAGCCGGCGCCGGAGCCTGCTGACCTACGTCTGCACGATGCTTACCGCAGACGTAGGGGGCGCCTCGCCCCACAGCACATCCACGATCGCCTCGAACCGCACCGGCGAACCCGCCGGCACGGCGAGCAACCCGAGCACGGCCCGCTGCCCCGGCGCCAGCATCAGGGGTCCTCCGCTGCGGAACCAGTCCTGCCCGAAATCGGGCTATCGCAAGAACAGCGTGAAATTAACGACCAGTCACCCGATAACGGCAATGAGGTCACCTTCCTGGACGACGTCGCCCTCGGCGACGTGCATCCGGGTGACGGTGCCCGCCCCTTCGGCAAGGACCGGAATCTCCATCTTCATGGACTCGAGGATGACAAGCGTGCCGCCGTCCTCGACCTGGTCGCCCTCGGACGCGACGACCTTCCAGACGTTCGCGACCATCTCCGCGCGCACCTCTGCCACGGCTTACTCCCCTTTACGGCCGGCGCTCATGAGCGCAGCTTGTTCACCAGGGACGTATCGTAGTCCCCGCTGACGAAATCCGGACTCACCAACAGCTCCGCGTGGAACGGCAAGTTGTTCTTCGGTCCCTCCACAACGAACGCGGCCACGGCCTCCCGCGCGCGCTCCAGCGCCTGCGCGCGCGTGGCGCCGTACGCGCACAGCTTGGCGAGCAGCGGATCGTAGAACGGCGTCACCGTGTTGCCCGCCGTGTAGCCGGAGTCCACCCGGATGCCCTCACCGGTTGGCTCACGCCACCCGGTGATCTTGCCAGGGCCGGGCAGGAACCGCACCGGGTCCTCGGCGTACACGCGCAATTCGATCGCGTGCCCGGCCGGTGCCACCGCAGAGGGATCAAACGACGGTGGTTCGCCGGCCGCGATGAGGAACTGCTGCTCGACCAAGTCGATGCCGGTGACCAGTTCGGTCACCGGGTGCTCGACCTGAAGCCTGGTGTTCATCTCCAGGAACACGAACGTCCCGGCGCCGGTGTCCACCAGGCACTCCACTGTGCCGGCGCCACGGTAGCCGACGGCCTCTCCGGCCCGCACCGCCGCCGCGAGCATCCGCTCGCGCAGCTCCGCCGAAACTCCGGGCGACGGGGTCTCCTCCGCCACCTTCTGGTGCCGTCGCTGCACCGAGCAGTCCCGCTCGCCGAGCGCGACCACTCGCCCGTCAGCCAGGCCGAGGATCTGCACCTCGACGTGCCTGGCCCGCTCCACGTACCGTTCGAGCAGGATGTCCGGCGAGCCGAAGAACCGCTCGGCGCGCGAGCGCGCGGTCTCGAACGCGGCGCGCAGCGCGTCCTCATCGGCGGCCACGCTCATCCCGATCCCGCCGCCACCGCCGGACGCCTTGACCATGACCGGGTACCCGATCAGCGCGGCCGCGGCCACGGCCGCCTCCACGTCGGCCACCGGCTCACGGGTGCCGGCCGAGACCGGCACGCCGGCCCGCTCCATCAGGTTCCTGGCCCGGATCTTGTCGCCCATCTGCTCAATCGCCGCGGGGGCGGGGCCGATCCAGGTCAGGCCCGCCTCGACAACCGCCTCGGCGAACGAGGCGTTCTCGGCGAGGAACCCGTAGCCGGGGTGCACGCTGGCAGCACCAGTCTTGCCCGCGGCGTCCAGAATCGCCGCCACGTTCAGGTAGCTCTGCGCGGGCTGAGCCGGCCCGATGTGCACGGCCTCGTCGGCTTCGGCAACGTAGGGAAGATCCGCGTCGGCGTCGGAGTAGACCGCCACCGACCTGATTCCCGTCCGCCGCGCGGTCCTGATAACTCTGCGGGCGATTTCCCCCCGGTTCGCCACAAGCACCGAATCAAGCATTGCGCCAGCCTACAGGTGCGCGCAGGGGGCACCATCTCGAAGCATGCTAGAGCGGCTGCGGACGCCGGTGCACCACCCGGGTGAGCGCCTCAACGATCCTCGGGTCGTATTCCGACGCGGTGTCCAGGCGGAGGCGGTGCACCGCCTCGGTGGCCCTGGCCGGGTCGAGGGAGCCACCGACAAGGTCGTCGAACGCGTTGGCCGCCTTGATGATGCGGCTGCTGACCGGCGGCCCGGACAGGCTTCCGCTCGCGGGCGTGGCATGGCCGTCAGGCACGAAGTCGACGTCGCGGTACGGTTCGTTCTGCCTGCGCACGATCTCGGCGACCGAGCCGAGCACCTTCGCCTGCTGGATGACCTCGGCGCCCAGCCCGGCGATCCGGTCCTGGTCCTCACGCGAGACCAGCACGGTCGCGCCGCCGGGGATCGGATCGCTCAGCGACAGCTGGCCGATGTCGTGCATGAGCGCGGCGTATTCCAGCTCGAGCAGGTCGGGCTCGTGGATGCCGAGTTCCCTGCCGATGGCGACCGCCAGCCTGCTGACCCGCTCGGAGTGACCGGTCTCCACGTACCCGCCGATTTCGGTGACCTTGGCGAGCGCGCGGACCGTCTGCAGGTAGGTGGCCCTGATGCCGGAATACCGGCGGAACGCCACTTGCGTCACCAGCAGCGGAGCCGTGAACACGGCCAGCGCGGCCAGGCCCATCACCTCCGACGCGAATGCGATCAGCAGTGCTGACGCGCCGACCGCCGCGCCCAGCGGCAGCAATACCCGCATCTCGTCGACCAGCGTGACCCAGAACCTCGCTCGCTGCTCATCTGCCCGCATCAGTGCGGACAGCACCACCTCGACCAGCAGTGCCACAATGACCAGCAGAACCATCAGCGCGAGATCGACGCCCCAGTCCCGCTCCACCACGGCGTTCCCGGCCAGCGGGCGGAACAGGAACGCGACGCTCGCCACCGCGAGCAGCCGTGCGGCCATGGCGCCGACTCGCGCGGGACGGCCCACCGCGAGGTGCGGCATCGCGCCGATGATCATGCCGATGGCGGTAACGGTCACCACCTGCTGTGCGGAGTGCCCGACGAACGTGCTGCCGACCTTGATCAGCAACGCGTAGCCCAGCGCGCCCGCCGTCGCGATCGGCGCGGACTCACGATCGCCCGGCAGGCTCAGCCGCAGCAGCTCACCGAACGCGATCAGCACCCCGAAGGCCACGGCCACCTTGACCTCACGCAAGCCGGTACTCGCCGTCTGCGCGACCGAGGCGACTAGCAGCACGCCTGCGGCGGCCACCAGCAACAGCTGGCCAGAGTCACTGACTTGCCAGGGGAATCGCCGGAGCTCATGCCTGCGTTCGGTCATCGTCGGACTCAATAAGAGTCGATCACCCGCAACGGAGCGGTCGGGTCGTCGTGATCTTGGGCAGTTATCGTGGTCGCCTCGTCTGCGGCAAGGACGGGCAGATCAGGCTGCTGCCAGCCCTCGTGCCGTACCGCGGCGACGAACGCGTCGACAAACGCGGGGTCGAACTGCGTGCCCGACCATTTCCGCAGTTCCTCGATCGCCTCCGAGACGGGTCGCGCACCCCGGTACGACCGGGTTGAGGTCATCGAGTCGAACGCGTCCGCAACAGCCAGAACACGCGCGAACTCAGGTATCTCATCGCCGGCCAGGCCCATCGGGTAGCCGCGGCCGTCGATCCGCTCGTGGTGATGCATGATCCCGGCCAGCGCCTCGTCGAGGAAGCCGATCTCCCTGACGATCTCCAGTCCGCGCATCGGGTGCAGCTGGATGGACGCGTACTCTTCGTCGGTCAGCTTGCCTGTCTTCTGCAGCACCCTGGTCGGCACGCCGAGCTTGCCGACGTCGTGCAGCATCCCCGCGTAACGCAGCGCCTCCACCCGCTCGGTGTGCATGCCGATCTCGCGGGCGATCATCACCGACCCGCGCGACACCCGGTCGCTGTGACCGCGGGTGTAGAAGTCCTTGGTCTCCACCGCCTGGCACAACGCGCTGACGGTCGACTCATAGGCCCGCTGCTGCGCGGCGAACTGCGCGACCGCCCACCTGGCCACGAACAACGGGATGAGCACGATAACCGGGGTGAACGGGCCGAGTTGGCCCCACAGCGCCGCGATGGGCAGCCCGAACGCGCAGTAGCCGAGCTCGGTAATCGCGAGCCGCAAGTCGAGGCCGGCGAGCCCGTGCCCGCCGCTCTTGCCGTGCTCCCCGGCAAGCCACAAGGCCCCTTCGAGCAGTGAGTAGTTCACAATTACGTGAACCACGGCCACGACCGCGAACACGCCGATGATCTTCGGGAAAGAACTCGCGGGCGGTACGCCCACCCGTCCATCTAGGGCGAGGTAGACCTGGCCCGGCACGTACCCGGCGAGCGCGAACATCCCGCTGTTGAAAACCCGCTGCATAACAGACGGCGCCCTGCGCGCCGTGATCAGCGTGCAGGCGCCAACGATGGCTGCACCGACCGGCCCCGCCAGCACTATGGCGGCGAGGATCGCGGCTGAGTTAGCCGACCAGGCCAGGTTTTTTGTGCGCAGGAGGGTCGCTGTCGACTCACAGAGGACGACAAGAACGCCCAGGATTACTACATCGACCCAGTCAATGCCAGCAAACGGACCACGGGCAATCAAGACAGCGGCTATGGCTAGTACCACGCCGATGTAGGCCTGTGCTATCCGCGGAAGCCGGGCCAAGCTGCCTCCTCCGGTACTAGCGAGCGGTCCGACACTCGTCTACTAAGTCCAAGAGACGCCGGGCACCTCGTTGGCTTGAGAAGAAACAGCAATCGACAAGCTGGTCACCCTCATCGGTGGACCTCCCTCACGCGGTTACCCGCGCTCTACCAAGGTCAAGGATAACGTGACCACGCCGCATCGCGCAGACCTAAATGCTCAACGTGCGCAAGTTGTTGACACCGCAGTCACAATGGGCAATTGAATATGTGGACATAAGCCGCATATCAGAAACTCAAACCACAGGAGTCACATTAGTTTGTCGCACTTTGCGACGATTCGTAACTCTACGAACTCGATCGTGGCTTGGACTTCCCTGATCCTGACCAATACCTTGTCGCGAAGCGCGGACGGGACCGGGTCGCAGCCGCAGTGCTTGGCCACCAGCCGCTTGACCGCCTCCTCGAGCCCGTACTCCCGCAGGCACGGCCCGCACTCGTCGAGGTGCTCCTTGATCTTCGCGCAGTCCATCGCGCCGATCTCGCCGTCCAGGTAGCCATAGACCCGGTCGAGCACCTCGGTACACGGAGTGTCGTGCGGCTTTCCGCAGCTCATCGGCCTTCCTCCACGACTGCTGGAGCCTCGTGGGCACCGGATACGCCGCGGTCGGACGCGTAGTCCTGCAGCAGTTCCCGCAGCTGGCGGCGGCCGCGATGCAGCCGTGACATCACGGTACCGATTGGCGTGTCCATGATGTCCGCTATCTCCTTATAGGCGAAGCCCTCGACATCGGCCAGGTAGACCGCGATCCTGAATTCCTCAGGAAGCTCCTGCAGCGCCGACTTGATATCGGAATCAGGGAGCCTTTCCAGGGCTTCGGCCTCGGCCGACTTAAGGCCCATCGACGTATGCGACGCGGCCCTGGCCAGCTGCCAGTCCTCGATCTCCTCCGCCCCCGACCGCTGCGGTTCACGCTGCCGCTTGCGGTAGGTGTTGATGAACGTGTTCGTCAAGATGCGGAACAGCCACGCCTTGAGGTTCGTCCCCTGCTGGAACTGGTGGAAGGACGCGTACGCCTTGGCGAACGTCTCCTGCACCAGGTCCTCGGCGTCCGCTGGATTACGAGTCATCCGCAGGGCCGCAGAGTAGAGCTGGTCCAGGTACGGCAGCACGTCCTCTTCGAAGCGCTGGCCGCGCTCTTCGAGTGTCTCCGGAACCGGACCCACCTCCTCCATATATGCGCCCGAGCTTAGTGCCCGCAGACCGCTAGAGGATATCGCGCCCAGGTTCAGGGCTTTAAGAGGCAGGGTCCCTGAAGACAGGACACGAGCCGCCGCAACTACTGACATGCCCGGTGCAACACAGCGAGCCTGCCGGGGATTCCCCGGCCACCAAGCTGGGAACGTACATAAGACCCGCCGCCCCAGGAGCTTTGACCATGGTCGTCCAGCACGCGGCCAGCGTGCCTTCCGTCCCTGATGCCGACTCGGCCTACTGGCGGTTCACCGAGGCGGTCACCCGAGGCAGGCTGCTGGCCTGGCTGCCACCGGGCCGGCGGCTGCTCATCGACGTCTCCGGCCCGCGCGCGGACAGCGCGAAGGTGGCCGCGATGGCGGGCCACCGGGTGATCAGGGTGATCGACGAGCCGCCCGGGGAAGGCATCGCCGCTGACGACACGATCGTCGGCGACAGCGCCACGCTGGACTTCCTGCCCGACGGCTGCGCCGACGGGGTAATCGCCGGCGACCGCGCGCTATCCACCCACCTGGCGGCCGAGCCCATGGTCGGCTCGATCGCGCGCGTGCTCCGCCCCGGCGGACGGGTGCTGGCCAGCGTCGACTCACTCGTGCTCGGCATGGCCATGCTCGCCGGGCAGAGCCGCTGGGCGCACCTGGCCGACCTGCCGCAGGCAGATGTCGTGCTCGTGCCCTGGCCGGACGGGACAATCACCCGCTGCTATGCGGCCGACCAGGTGCGCGAGCTGTTCGCCGGCGCGGGCCTGGCCATCAACTGGGTACGCCCGCTTCCCGTGTTCTCCAAGAACGTGGTCGCGTACGCGCTACGCCAGGCCCCTGGCAGCATGGCCAAACTGGTCCGTGCCGAACTCAGCGCGCGGCCCGGGATGGAATCGCCCGATGAATCGGCAGGGTCGGCCCTGATGGTGGCGGCGTATAAGGAGTTACCGGCGGCGGCGGGCATGCTTGGCCTGACAGTCCACGCACCGGCAGGCGGCGGGCTGCGCCTCGAGCCTGCCGTCCGGGATATCGTGCCCGCAGTCCACGCAGTGGCCGTAGCGACCTGCCTCGATCCGGTCCAGTGCTGCCAGCACCCCGTCCCTTTGCACGCGGGCCGTGTCCAGCATCGCCTCCGTCCGGTCGTTCTCGGACAAGTTCGCTCCCGCGTCGGCGGCATCACCGGAGAACCGTCCGGCAGGCTCCGTCCCCGTCCGCAGGTAATCAATCGAACGGTCCAGCTCGTCGCGCATCTCCTCGAGGCGCTTACGGGCGATCAGGTCTTCCACTCCGGTCCTCGCCTCCCGTGGGCAGCGGTCTGATCAGCTCGGGACCGTTGTTCCGCACGAAATTGACGTCCGTTGATACGGGATATGACGTAATGGCGCCCGTCATGGCGGGGACCATCGCTGCTTGGAGCTGGCTGATTTCGGTGTTGTCCGGGTCGAGCCAGTCGGCCCAAAGGTCTGGCTCGATGATCATCGGCATCCGGTCGTGGATCTGACCGACATCATCGGTCGCGCTGGTGGTGATGACCGACGCGGTCCAGAGCAAGGAGTGTTCGTCGTCCTCGTCGTTCACCGCGGCCCCCTCTGGAGGGCGCTGCCGCCATAGGTCGTAGATGCCGGCCATGGCGGTGACACCACCGTTAGTTCTGAAAATATAGAAAGGCTCTTTGTTCTTCCACTCGTAGTAACCATCGGCGGGAATGAGGCAGCGGCGCTTCGCGAAGGGCCGCCGGAACGCTGGCTTTTCGGCCACGGTCTCAGCCCGCGCGTTGATCATCTTCGCGCCGACCTTGATGTCCTTGGCCCAGAACGGGACGAGTCCCCAGCGAAGGGTGCGCAGTTCGCGCTCGCCTTCCTTGCTGGCCGTCACCGCGTAGATCTGCTTAGTAGGTGCCACGTTGTAGTCGGGCTGCAGGTCCTGCGGTACGCGGTCCCGCTGCACATTGAACTCCTCGAGGAGCTCAAGGCGCTTGCGCGCAGACACGAACCGACCGCACATATGACTTTGCCTCCGCCAGTTGATCTTCACCGGGTGGGATAAGACCCGTTAAACGTGGATTCGCAGTTCATTGCCGGAATCCGGGTCCGCCAAACCAGTTACCGTGCTGCGACGATACGCTCATCGCTATGAGCACCTGGCACGCACCGTCCGCCGCCGGGCCGGTCAACGCCACGGTCCGGCCGCCCGGGTCCAAATCGATCACCAACCGCGCCCTGGTGCTCGCGGCGCTTAGCGAGGAACCGTCGGTCATCACCGGCGGCCTTGAGGCCCGCGACACCTCGCTCGCCGTGGCCGCGCTGCGGGTCCTTGGCTGCGACATCTCCATGGAAAAAACTGGCTGGCGTGTCACACCCGGCTCAGTGGCACCTGAATCCGAGCTGTTCGTCGAAGTCGGCAACTCGGGCACGTGCATGCGCTTCCTGCCCGCGGTCGCCGCGCTCACCCGCGCCACCGTCCGTTTCGACGGCGACCCGCGGGTGCGAGAGCGGCCGATCGGGCCGATGCTCTCCGCGTTGCGCTCGGCCGGCGTGGACGTGTCCGGCGACGCGGCACCGTTCAGCGTGCACGGGACCGGTTCGGTGCGCGGCGGTTCCGTCGTGCTGGACGCGTCGGGCTCATCGCAATTCGTATCCGGGCTGCTGCTGTCGGCCGCCCGGTTCGACAACGGGGTCGAGGTACGGCACGAAGGGCCGCCCGTGCCATCGCTGCCGCTGATCGACATGACGCTGCGCATGCTCTCCGCGGCCGGCGTCTCGGTTTTGTCCGGCGACTCGGTGTGGCGGGTGGCGCCTGGCCAGCTGTCACCGGGGACGACGCACGTTGAACCGGACCTGATGAACACGGTCCCGTTCCTCGCGGCGGCGCTGGTGACCGGCGGCACCGTGGTCATTCCCGGCTGGCCCAGGGACAGCCTGCAGGCCGCTTCGCGGATCCTTTCCGTTCTGGGCTCCATGGGCGGCTCCTCCTCGTTCGGCACCTCGGGCCTGACCTTCTCCGGCACCGGCACGGTCACCGGGATCACCGCCGACCTGGCAGACGTGAGCGAGATGGCGCCGGTGCTGACCGCCGTGGCGGCCGTCGCGTCGTCCCCGTCGTCATTCACCGGGCTGGCGCACACCCGCAGGCACGAGACCGACCGCCTGGCCGCGATGGCCAAGGAGCTCAGCGCGCTCGGCGGCGACGTCACCGAACTACCCGACGGGCTGACGGTGCGGCCCCGCCCGCTCGCGCCCGGCTTGTTCGGCACGTACGACGACCACCGGCTGGTGATGGCCGCGGCGGTACTCGGACTGGCCGTGCCCGGACTCACCGTGGCGAACCCGGAAACCGCGGGCAAGACATTCCCCAGCTTCATGGACGACTGGGCCGCCATGCTTGGTGCCGCCTAGGTGAGCGGCTCGCGGCTGGACGAGGACGACATCCGCTTCCGGCCAGGCCGGGGGTCACGTCCGCGCACCAAGTCACGGCCGGCGCACGAGGGCGCCGTCACTGGCTTCGTGACCGCCGTTGACCGGGGCCGGTATGTGTGCCTAGTCGACGGGCGCGACGTGGTGGCGATGAAGGCTCGCGAACTGGGCCGCGGCTCCGTCGTGGTCGGCGACCGGGTGGCTCTAGCCGGTGACATCTCCGGTGCGCCAGGAACGCTGGCACGGATCGTGCGGGTGTCACCACGGTCATCAGCCCTGCGACGATCGGCCGACGACACCGATCCGGTGGAGCGGGTCATCGTCGCCAACGCCGACCAGATGATGATCGTCTGCGCGCTGGCCTCGCCGCCGCCAGGACTGCGTTTCGTCGACCGGTGCCTGGTCGCCGCGTACGACGCCGGGCTCTCCCCGGTACTGGTGCTGACCAAGGCCGACCTCGGTTCTGACGTCTCGATCCGGCCGCTGTACGAGCCACTGGGCCTGACCATGATCTCCACCCGGCCTGGCTCGCTCGGTTCCTCGCCCTCGTTGCCCTCGTTGCTTGACGGGCAGATCAGCGTGCTGATCGGGCAGTCAGGAGTGGGCAAGTCCACGCTGGTCAACACGCTGGTACCGGACGCGGTACGGGCAGTGGGGTCGGTCAACCCGGTCACCGGCCGCGGGCGGCACACATCCTCGTCCGCGGTCGCATTCCGCTACGAGTCAGGCTGGCTGATCGACACTCCTGGGCTGCGCGGGTTCGGGCTTGGGCACGTGTCAGAGTCGCGGGTGATCGAGGCGTTCGGCGACCTGGCGGAGGGAGTGGCCGGCTGCCCGCCGGGGTGCGACCACGCCTGTTCGACGAGCGACTGCGGGCTGGATGAATGGGCCGAGGCAAACGGGGCGGTCGAGCGCCTCGATTCGCTCCGGCGGCTGCTGGCCAGCAGGGCTGGAACAGAGACCGAGTGAGCGCGGGCCTGCCGGTTGGCGGGGGCTTTTCGGTTGGCGGTCCTCCCGGTTGGCGGTCCTCCCGGTTGGCGGGTCCTCCCGGTTAGCGGGCCCTCCCGGTTAGCGGGCCCTCCCGGTCAATCAACGCGGTAATTCGGCTTATCGCGAAGGAAAACGTTGCTGTGAGCATGGTTTTTTACCGTGTTGGGCTTAATTACCGCGCTAATGTCCGCTGGACCGTGCGGGCGTGTCCCGCTCGCCCCTTTGGTCACACAGGCCACTCAAGACCCGGCACCGCGGTCGGCGGGTGCGGCTCGGCGCCGGGTACGGCTCGGGGGCAGGCAGACGCGGGCAGGTGGGCAGGTGGGCAGGTGCGGTCGCCGCGGCGTCAGGATTGGCGGTCGCGGGCGGCCAGCGAGGAGCGCGGCGCGGCGACGACGCGGAGGAGGTCACGGAGCAGGGCGCCGCCCACGGAACCGGAGCCGCCCACGGAGCCGACGGGGTCGCCGGAGTAGGAGTAGCAGCCGTCTCGGTCCCGGGGCCCGGGGTAGCAGCCGCGGCCGGCGGACGGGGCTTGCGGGTAGCAGGTTCCACGCGGTTTACGCATCGACGGCACCTCCACTGCGCCAGTAGCGGCTATCGCTGTTCCTGGACAGGAATTCCTCGTCCACGAGATACCTGCGCA
>DASXDG010000395.1:0-18362 GCA_036490795.1 Streptosporangiaceae bacterium | reverse complement strand
CGGTAAATAGCACCAGCCCCCATGATCGTGGGCCGAGATCATGAGGGCTGGTGCGGTACATCCCGCGCGCCCGCCTTCAGGCGCACACCTGCCTTCGCCCCGGAACGTGGAGGCGGAGGGGAGGAGTCAGGCTTCGCACGCCATCGCGGGAGGCGAGGCGGGCGCGCGGGGGTCGCGGCGGCGGGCCGGCAGAAGGTGGGAATGCAGCCACGTGCCGCCGCGGGTTATTGGCTATCCACTCGCTACGGGGAAGGCGGACAGTTCGGCGAGGTGCGGTGGCAGGGTGAGCGTGACGACGCTCTCCTGCTCTTGCGGATCGGTGCGGGCGACAACGGCGATCGTCATCACGTCGCTGCGGTTCACCGGCAGGTGGGGAGTTCCCGGCGGGACGTACATGAAGTCTCCGGCCTTGACGACGGTGCATTGCAGCAGGCCCTCGCCGTGCCAGACCTCGGTCTCGCCGCTCACGGTGTAGATGGCCGATTCATGTCCCGCGTGGAAGTGCGGGATGCCTCGGGTGCCCGGAGGAATCGTGACCAGGTGCAGGCACAGGGCGTGGGCGCCAGCCGACCGGTTGGTCACCCCGTTGGCGAGCGCGACCCCCTGCTTACCGGAGTAGTTCTCCCCCGAGCGGATGATCACACAGTCGCCCGGGTTGGCCAGACCAGCCACCGTCGGAGCCTTAAGGGCCCGCTCCCAGACTTCGCTTACTCTGAGCATTTTCTTGTATCCTATCCGTGATGTCTCCTGTGCCAAGATTATGACCATGCGTATTCATTTGGATACTCTCGGTGAAGTAACGTTCTGCTGACTTTTGAGTAAGGGCTATCTATCCAAAAAGTAAGTAGGGCGGGGTCGCGGTCTTATGTTAACGTCATTCACATTGTAAGAGGCGCTTACATATGGGGAGGCGAGGCGGATGGACGGATCCTGGACCGAGGAAGAAGTGCCTGATCAGACGGGCGGGGTGGTGGTAATCACCGGCGCCAACACTGGTCTCGGCTTCGAGAACGCGCGGGTGTTCGCGGTCAGGGGAGCAACCGTCGTGCTCGCCTGCCGGGACCTCGAAACGGGGCGGCGGGCGGCCGCGCGCATCGGTGACACGGCAGGGGCTGCCACCGGTAACGATAACAGCAAGAAGCGGCTGGCCGGTGTCACCTTCCCGCTACCATCACGGTGACCTGAAGGCGGCGCTGGTCGACGGCGCCATCGAGCTGATCGCCGAGCGAGGCGTGCGCGGGTTCTCGCTCGCCGAGCTGAGCCGCCGGGCCGGGGTCACGGTGGCCGCGCCGTACCGGCATTTCGCCGACCGCGACGAACTGCTCGCCGCGGTCGGCGTCCGCGCGCTGCACGCCTTCCGTGATGCGCTGGCGGGGGACTGCGACGCGGGAGAGCTCGACGCGAGCGTTTCTCCCGAGCGCAGGGCAGCGGCCATGGTCCGCGGCTACGTGGTGTTCGCCGCCGAGCAGCGCCCGCTGTTCGAGGTGCTGTTCAACGCGAACCTGGACAAGAGCCGGTTCCCCGAGCTGCGTCAGGCGTGGGAGCCGGTCGATGACCTGATCGAAGGCGGCGTGCACGCGCTATGTCCCGGTGACGAGGAGGCCGCCGCCGCGCTCGGCGACGCGCTGGAGGCCGTCGCGCACGGGCACGCGATGCTGCTGCTCGACGGCAGTTACGGTGACGCTCCCGGCACCGTCCAGGAGGTGGCCTCGCGGGCCGCGAACGCCGCGCTCGCGCTCATCGCGGGCCGCGCCGCGCTGGCCACCGCGCCGGCTACGCCGTCGCCAGCAGAGCCAGCACCTGGTCCTTGACGACCGGATAGCTCAGCCCGAGCGAGGTCAGCGCCTGCCGCAGTCCGAAGCGGCCGCGGCCCCTGTTCCGGTCAGGGTCGGCGGTGCGGAGCAGGCCGAGCAGCAGATGCTCGGTTCCGATGTAGTTGTGGTGCAGCGCCAGCGCCTCCTTCAACGACATGGCCAGCACCGTCTTCGCGTCGTCGGTCAGCGCCGAATGCCCGCGCAGGCCAGGTGACCCGCGCTTGCCGGCGGGAAGCTGGTCGAGTGCCCCGGCGCCGAAAGACTCCTCGACCTTGCGCCGTATCTCGTCCAGGTCGATGCCGATCGAGGCCAGCGCGTCCGCGTCAGCCGCCGCCTCGGTGCTGGACGCGACCCCCGCGCCCGGGCCGAGCAGGCGGGCGACGGCGGCCTTGTCCACGTGGTAACCCGTAAGCACTCTCGCGGCGACGCCGTCCCCTGTTGTCAGCGCCGACAGCATGTGCAACGGGCCGATCCTGTCGTCGCCGCGGGCCACTGCCAGGCCCCTGGCCTCGAACACGACCCGCCTCGCGTCGTCAGTGAACCGCTCAAACATCGCGGGAACCCTTCCGGATCAGCCGGGAAACGGCTGGCTCGCCGCTTCGCCGTGCGTGTTTCTTGTGTACGGCCTGGCGCGAGACGCCGAGTACCTCGGCGATCTCCTGCCAGGACCAGCCCTGCCTGCGGGCGTTGTCAACCTGGAGGGCCTCAAGCTGCTCAAGCAGCCGGCCCAGCGCGGCGACGGCGCGTAGCCCGGTGCGCGGGTCCGAGCTGTCCGCCGCGGCCGCCAGTTGCGGTGCGGTTTCCATGGTGTCAATCTAGGTTGACAGTGGGCATTTGTCAACCCAGGTTGACACATTACCGCTCGATAATGAACCACCCGGCTGTGCAGCGCGTATTCAGGAATAGCGGCGACAATTGTGTTGTAGAGGGCTCCGGAGGGGGTGCGGATCGTGGCGAGCGTCACGCGGCCGAACGCGCGGCGGCCTGCCCGTGCCCGCACGCAGGTGCCGGGGGGAGCGCCACGGCCTGTTATGCCCAAGGCAAAGCCCTGGGTTGTGCTGGGCGGAATCGGCCTGGGGGCGGTGATCGTCCTCGCGCTGTGGTGGCAGGACACCGCCAGCCCGCACGGCCTGGGGGCCTGGCTGACCGGAGCCGGGCAGATCCTCGGGCTGCTCGCCGGGTACGCAGTGGTCATCCTGGTCGCGCTGATGGCGCGGCTGCCGCCGCTGGAGCGGGGGATCGGCTCGGACCAGCTGGCCCGCTGGCACTCGATGGGCGGCCGGTACGCGGTGAGCATCATCGTCGCGCACGCGCTGCTGATCACCTGGGGCTACGCGGTGACCGCTCACCAGAACGTGGTGAGCGAGTCCGCGAAGCTGCTGACCCAGTATCCAGACGTGCTGATGGGCACCGTGGCCGGGTTCTTGTTCCTCGGCGTCGGCATCGTATCGATGCGCGCCATCCGGCGGCGGCTGCGCTACGAGACCTGGTACTACCTGCACTTCTACACCTACCTGGCGATCGCGCTGGCGTTCAGCCACCAGTTCGCCAACGGTGCCTCGTTCATCAACAGCCTGGCGGCGCGGTTCTGGTGGTCGGTGCTGTACCTGACCGTGGCCTGCCTGGTGCTGTGGTACCGGGTCGCCGTGCCGCTGCGGGCGTTCGTCAGGCACGGGTTCCGGGTGATCGGAGTGCGCGACGAGGCGCCCGGCGTCATCTCGGTCTACATCGGCGGTGAGCGGCTAGATGAACTGGCCGCGGAGCCCGGGCAGTTCTTCCGCTGGCGGTTCCTGACCAGGTCGCTGTGGTGGTCATCGCACCCGTACTCGCTGTCGGCCGCCCCTGGCGGCGACCGGCTGCGGATTACGGTGAAGGACCAGGGGGACCACAGCCAGCTCCTGCGGGCGCTGCGGCCGGGAGCCCGGGTGATCGCCGAGGGGCCGTACGGGGCGCTCACCGCCTCCGGCACGGCCGGCCGCACGACCGACGGCGCGGTGCTGCTCGCCGGCGGTGTCGGCATCACGCCGCTACGTGCCCTGTTCGCCACGCTGTCAGGGCCGGTGACGCTGATCTACCGCGCCAGCAGCTGGGCGGACGTCGTGTTCAAGGACGAGCTGGACGCGATCGCGCGCAGTCGCGGCGGCACCGTGCACTACCTGATCGGTCCGCGGGATCAGGTTCCGCTGACCGGTGAGCTGCTGACCAGGCTGGTCCCGGGGCTGCGGCAGCGCGATGTGTACGTGTCCGGGCCGTCCGGAATGGTCACCGCCGCGCTCAGCGCGCTGGGGTCGGCGGGGATCGCGCGCCGCCAGGTGCACGTCGAGTCGTTCGAGTTCTGAGGAGTCCTGCGATGCGCCGCGTCATCCTCGCCGTCACCGGCACGATAGCCGGGCTGGTGGCGTTGCTGGGCTTCCGTTCGCACGTGCCGTCTGCCGCGCCAGCGGTCTCGGAAGGCAGCACTGGTACCGCGGGCTCAGGCGTAACTGGGTCAGCAGGCACCGGATCAGGAGGCACCGGCTCGGCTGGCTCCGGGGCGAGCGCGGAACCGTCCGCGTCCGCCTTGCCTGCCGGTGCCCGCGCCGTCGACGGGAATGTGGCTAACACCGTCTACGGGCCGGTCCAGATCCAGGTTGTCGTGCAGGACAAGAAGATCACCAAGGTGAACATCCTCGAGCAGCCGTCCAGCACCGTTAACGACATCCAGATCGGCCAGTTCGCGTTCCCCAAGCTGATCAGCGAGACGCTGGCGGCGCAGAGCGCGCATGTCGACTCGGTCTCCGGCGCCACCTACACCAGTGCCGGCTACATCCAGTCGCTGCAGAGCGCGCTCGACAACGGGGCATGATGATCCGGCTCAAGCACGCAGAACCCGTGATGGGCACCGTGGTGTCCTTCGACGTCGACTCCGCGTTCGGCGCGGCGGTCGGTGCCGCGGTGCGGTGGCTGCACTGGGTGGACGCGACGTTCTCCACGTTCCGCGCGGACAGCGAGGTGAGCCGGCTCGGCCGGGGCGAGATCGCGCTCGGTCAGTGCTCGGCGCGGGTGCGTGAGGTGATCGCGGCGTGTGCCGAGCTGACGGCGGTCACCGGCGGGTACTTCAGCGCGACGGCCGGCGCCGTGCTGGATCCGTCCGGCTACGTGAAGGGCTGGGCGGTCGAGCGGGCGGCGGCGATCTTGACCGAGGCCGGCTCGTTGTCGCATTGCGTGAACGGCGGGGGAGACGTTCGCTGCGTCGGGTCCTCGCCGCGTGGCGGCAACTGGCGGATCGGCATCGCGGACCCGGTCCGCCACGGCGCGCTCGCGCTGACCGCCGAGGGGCGGGATTTCGCGGTCGCCACATCCGGGATCGCGGAACGCGGCGAGCATGTCCTGGATCCGCACACCCGAACCCCGCCGCAAGGGCTGCTCAGCATCACCGTGACCGGCCCCGAGCTGGCGCTGGCCGACGCCTACGCCACGGCGGTGTTCGCGATGGGCTTCCCGCGGGCGATGGGTTTCCCGCAGGCCGTGGGGTTCCCGGAGGCGGGTGGCTGGAGCGCCGCGGGATACGAGGCGTTCGGCATCACCGACGACGGCCGGACCTGGCAGACGCCGGGTTTTCCCGCAGCCCGGTCTCCGTTATCAAAACGAGATTGGAGGGCCGCAGCTAACCCGCCGCGGGCAACGTCGTATCCTGTGAAAACACTAAGAATTAACCGACAAAATGGTGTGCAACGGGGTGAAAATGCCAGTAAACCTGAAGGCTACGGCAGCGGCGGCCGGGGTCAGTGCCATCGCGGCGGCGGTCCTGGGCGGGGCCGTGCCCGCGTCCGCCAAGGCCAGCGAGACGCTCAGCGGTCCGAACGTGGTCCGCGCCGGGCATGTCTTCCGCCTTGAGGTCTCGGTCGGCGACGACGCAGGCGCCAGGTCCGCGGCGTCCCGGCTGCAGGAACGCGGCCCGCGCGGTGGCTACCGGTGGCTCGGTGCCTGGCACAGGCTGCGCCTGAGCGGCGGGCAGCCGCCGGACTGGGAGACGTACTCGTTCGCGGTCACCGAGAACCGGCCCGGCACGTACACGTTCCGCGCCGTGCTCAGCACGCCCTACCCGAGCACCTACCCGGTCACGGTCACCGTTCGCTAGCGGTTGCCCGATCCCGCTCGTTCCCCCGTAAAGGTGGCTTAGGGGTTTACGGGGGGCACCGGAGCGGTCAGGATTGCCTGAGGGATCATCCAGGCAGCGTTCAGACGGGCTTCATACATTCTTGACCAGGATGACGACACACGACTGAAGGTTGGACCATGGGCGAGAGGGTTACGATCTCCTACCGGGGAGCAACCTACGAACTGGGCCGCGGCAAGCGCTGCTACGGCATCTGGACAGCGGGAGAGTCACGGTCGGAGCCAGTGGAGCGATGGCCGGAGACCCCCGACGGATGGGCGGCCGCCTGGACCCGCTTCACCGCGATGGAGGCGCCGGGGACGATCGCGCCGGTCGGCCAGCAGCAGGTCCCGAACCAGACCGGGCCGGCCGGAACCGGCCCGGGGTCGTTCGCTGGTTCCGGCGACACCCTGGCGTTCGGGCGGGAGACACAGGCTTTCGGCCAGCGGGCGCAAGGCCGGATGGCTCTGCGGACGGCGAGTTCCGCGTTCGCCGCGGCCTTGCTCGGCATCGGTGTCATCTTCGGCCTGGTTGGCCTGTTCCCGCACTACCAGGTCGGCGCGAGCCTGGCCTCGCAGGCGGCCGTCCTGATACCGCACGTGGCCTATCTGGCTGTGTGGACCGTCGCCGGGCTGCTGATCGCGCTGCGCACCGGGGTAGTAGCCCGGGCTGGCGCGCTGCTCGCCTTGGGCACGAGCGCCGTCACGTTCGGCCTGTTCTGGACCGACCTCGGTTACGGTTTCAGCGCCGCCGACGCCGGCCTGTGGATCAGCCTGGTCGGCTGGCTGGCCTGCACCGCGGGTGCCGTCGTGGCCTTCCGGTCCACCAGCACGGCCCTGGCCAGCGGAGTTCTCGGCCGGAGCGTCGAGGGTGGCAGGCGTGTCCTTGGCGGGCTGGGTGCCCGGGGGATCGCCAGGGCCGCGCTGCTCATCGCCGCCGGGCTGGGTGTAGCGCTGACATTCTTCCCGAACTGGGACAGCTACCTGCTGCACTCCTCCACGACCGGACAGTCGGTATCGGCCGCGCAAGGGTTCGCGTTCGCGAACACGGCGCCTGGCTGGGTACAGGCCGGTGACGTCGTGATCATGGTGCTGTTCGTCCTGGTCGTGGCCGCCGCCGCGCTGTGGCGTCCGCTCGCGGCCGGCGCGATGCTGCTGGCCGGCGCCGTCGTCCCGATGGGTGCGCAGGCCATCTCGGCCATGGTCGCGGCGGCCGAACCCACCCCGCCGACCGCCTTCGGCTATTCCGCCACCCAGGCGCAGCAACTGGGCCTGACGATCACCAATGGTCTCACGCCCGCGTTCTGGGCCTGCTGCCTGTTCGTGGTCATCCTGCTGGTGTCCTGCGCGTGGATGTTCATCGTGCCGCAGGACCGGCTGGAGACGGTGTCCGCGCTAGAGACGGTGTCCGCGCCGGGCCAAGCATCGGACCCCGCCAGCCAGGCGGACCTGGCGGACCAGTCAGTCGCCGCCGGGGCGCCGGAGGCCGGGCCACGCGAGGCGGGTGCGGAGCAGAGCGACGACACCTGGATCGAGCGGAAACTGACAGCGGACAGTCTGGACGACAGAGCTTAAACTCCGAGGTATGGGCCGTGGTCGCGCAACTTTAGCCGTACTCGCTGTCGTCCTGATCGCTGGGTGCTCGGCGTCCGCTCAGCCGCGCGCCACGCTCAGTCCCACCCACCCCAGCAGCCTCGCCATTGGGCCTAAGGGCCAGCTGTACGTCGCCGACGACGCGCGGAACCAGATCCTGCAGGCACTCCCCGGCGGGAAGTTCCGCGTGATCGCCGGCACGGGACGGGCCGGCTTCACCGGCGATGGCGGACCGGCGGCCAAGGCGGAGCTCGACGACCCGGGCGGTATGGCGATCGCACCGGACGGGACGATCTACCTGGCCGACACCGGCAACAACCGGATCCGCGCGATCGCTCCCGACGGCACCATCGAGACGGTGGCGGGCGGCGGCCAGACGCCGGGCTGGGTCGCGGGCGGGACCAAGCCCGCGGGAGCCACCCTGGACGACCCGGCCGACGTGACGCTCTCCGCGAAGGACATCCTGTACATCTCCGACGCCGACGAGATCCTTTCGCTGGCACCCGGCGGGCGGTTCGATGTCGTCGCGGGCAAGCCCGGCGCCAGGGGCGCGCCGAAGCGCGGGGCGCGCGCCACCCGGACCTCAGCGGATGACCCGTCCGGCATCGCCTTCGACCGGTCCGGTGACCTGTTCGTGTTCGGAACCGGCACCAAGACCCTGTACATGATCTCCCGGTCCGGCCGGGTGACCCTGCCGATCGGGCGGGCCGGTTTCTATCCGAGGGGAACGGCGGGCTTGGTCACCGCGCCGTCCGGTCACGTGCTCGCGATGGATACGCAGCAGATCGTCGAGGTCACCCGGAACGGCATCCGCGCGCTGGACACGCTTCCGGTGAACCTGCTGCCAGCCGGTATCGCGGTCGCGGCGTCGGGCACGATCTACATCGACACCTGGCTCGGCGACGGCTGGTCCACGCAGACCGCGCTGGCCGAGCTCACCGCCAGCGGGCCACCTACGATCATCTGGAAAAGCTCTATATCATAACGACCTGTGGTTCCTGGTCCACCGCATGCGCCGGTCCAGCCGACGCTCTACGACGTCGCGCGCGAGGCTGGCGTGTCTACAGCTACCGTCTCCCGGGTGCTGCACGGGCAGGACCGGGTTCGCCCGGCTACCCGCCAGCGGGTGCTCGGCGTCATCGAGGCGCTCGCGTACGTACCTGACGCGGCGGCGCAGAGCATGGCCCGCCAGCGCAAGGAAGTCATCGGCCTGATGGCCACTGAGAACCGCAGCCCGGGCACGGAGGTGGAGAAGGAAGGCCTGCTGTTCATCGAGGAAGTGTGGCGCGGCGTCGAGGACGCGCTGAGCCAGATCGAGTGGTCGCTGCTGATCTCCACGCTGAACCCGCAAGATCCCGAACGCGCCTTCCAGCGGATGCTGCGCGTCTCCGCCAAAGTAGACGGGCTGCTGGTCACCGAGGGGATGATCAGTTCCGAACGGCTGGGGCAGCTCGCCGCACGCACGCCGCTGGTACTGATCGCCGGTTCCCTGGACGAGCCGCATGCGGACGTGTTCGCCGTCGACAACCGGTCGGGCACCGTCGCGCTGGTCAGCCACCTGATCGAACGGCACGGCTTGAGCAGGCTGTACAGCGTGACCGGGCCGCCCGGAGCTCCGGACGCGGTGACGCGGCTGGCCGCGCTCGAAGAGACGGTGGCCAGCCACCCGGGCGTACGGCTGACCGGTACGTTTCCTGGCAGGTTCGGCAGCGCGGACGGACAGCGGGCGGTCCGGGAGATCCTCAGCCTGTCACGGGCGGACCGGCCGGACGCGATCGTCTGCGCCAACGACCAGATGGCGATCGGCGCGATACGCGAACTGCGGTCGGCTGGAGTCCGGGTCCCGGCCGACATCGCAGTTGTCGGTTTCGACGACGTGCACAGCGGTGCGCTGCTGTCACCTTCACTGACCACCGTCCACCAGCAGATGGGCTTGCTGGCCGGGCGCGCCTGCACCCGCCTGCTGCAGCGGATCGCCGACCCCACGCTGCCGCGCACGGTCGAACTGCTGCCGGCCGAACTGGTAATCAGGCAGAGCTGCGGCTGCTGACTGTTCTGCCCGCGTCGTGCTAGCCCGCCGTGCCGCCCATCAGTGCCTGGCCCTGCGCGCTGTTCTCACCTGACCCAAGCTCACCTGATTCGAAAACGCTTGACCTGGAGCGCGCTCACAGTGGGAGGATTGCCGCCGGAGGTTTGCTATGACCCAGCGGATATGCGTGACAGGGGCGAGCGGCCAGGCGGGCCGGGCGGTGGTCCGTGACCTGCTCGAGCACGGATACGACGTCGCCGCGACCGACGTCGCGGTGAGCGCGGAGGACAGGTTCGCCGGCATGCTCCGCGCGGACCTGACCGACTACGGGCAAGCGATCGACACCCTCGATGGAGCCGACGCGGTCGTGCACCTGGCCAACATCGCGGCTCCCGGCCTGGCACCGCCAGCGGTCACGTTCAACACGAACATGACGATGAACTTCAACGTGTTCCACGCCGCCGCGAAACTCGGCCTGAGCCGGGTGGTCTGGGCGTCGAGCGAGACCACGCTGGGCCTGCCGTTCGACGTGCCGCCGCGGTACGCGCCAGTGGACGAAGACCACTTCCCGGTGCCGACCACGACCTATGCGCTGTCGAAGGTAGCGAGCGAGACCGTAGCGGGTGAGATCGCGAAGTGGTCGGGCATCCCGTTCATCGCGCTGCGGTTCTCCAACATCTGGCGTCCGGAGGACTATGCGGAGTTCCGCGGCTTCTGGGCGGACCCTGCCGATCGCAGGTGGAACCTGTGGGGCTATGTCGACGAGCGCGACGTGGCCGCCTCCTGCCGGCTCGCGCTTGAGGCGCCGGCCGAGGCCGTCGCGGGCAGCTCCGCCTTCATCATCGCGGCCGCTGACACGGTGATGAACCGTCCATCCGCCGAACTGCTCGCCGAGGTGTTCCCCGGTGTCCCGCTCACCCGCGACCCCGGCGAATTCGGCACATTGCTGGCCATAGACCGCGCCCGGGAGGTGCTCGGTTATCAGCCGCAGCATTCCTGGCGGGACCACATCGTCGCGTCATAGCGCCCCGACGGCCGGGGCAAACCAGAACCACCCGCACCAGGTCCGTCGGAAGGCTGCCTGGCCAGAGTGTAGGTTGGGGTGTATGCGGTTCACGAAGCTTATGCACGCTGGTGTGAAGCTTGTTAAGGATGGCGGGACGCTGGTCATCGACCCGGGGCCGTTCACGGAGGGCGCCGAGGCGCTGGCCGAGGCCGACGCGGTGCTGATCACGCACGAGCACGCCGACCACGTCGAGCCTGACAGCTTCCGTACCATCCTCAGGGCGCGACCTGACTTGCAGGTCTGGTCTAACGAGTCGGTGACCGAGCACCTGACCGAGTTCGGCGACCGGATACACCAGGTGCGGCACGGCGACTCGTTCACCGCGGCCGGGTTCGACGTGCACGTCTACGGCGAGCGGCACGCGCTCTCATTCCCCGGCGACCCGCCTGTGCGCAATACCGGCTACCTCGTGGACGCCGCGCTGTTCCACCCGGGCGACTCGTTCACCATCCCGGAGGGCAAGGTGGACACACTGCTGGTGCCGGTGACCGCCCCCTGGCTCAAATGGGCCGAGTTCGTCGAGTACTTCCGCGCGGTAAGCCCGCGCCAGGGTTACGCAATCCACGACGCGATGCTCACCGAATTCGGCCTGACGGTACTGAACAGCTGGCTGCCCGACGTCTCCGAACTGGCCGGCGCCTCCCTGACCCGCCTGCCACCAGGCGGCACCGTAGACCTCTAGCCGCGCGCGGTCCGGCCGGATGGCCGGAGGGCCGGATGGCCGGAGGGCCGGAGGGCCGGACGAGGCGTAGCCGCGTGCCTGCCGGGGCGCGCAAGAGCAGGCGAATGCACCTTTTAAGGCTATTGCCCGAAATGTGCACCGCAGGCGATCCGATTAATGTGGAGGATTGCCCCTTCGTGGAAGTCCGACCCCCGAATACGAGGGTCAGTCCTCCACAAAGGGAGAATCTGACACGTTATTTCAGCCGTGCAGGCCCAATTTCTGCCATGCAGCCGCTGGTTCGAGCGCGCAGCCGCTGGTTGCGAGGGTCATGCTGTCGCTCTGCCTGATCCGGGCTCACCTAGCCGGGGCTTTCGGCTGAGACCTGACCCAGGCCGTAAACGCTACGACCGCGTTGACAACCGCCTCGAAGCGCAGGGAGTGCAATCGATCGAAGGAGTGGTGCGCACCCGGCAGCTCGGCGTAGACGACGGGGCTGGACGAGGCGTTCCGCAGCCGGTCCGCGAAAAGCCTGGCGTACTCCACCGGCACCACGGAGTCCTTGTCGCCGTGGACGATGAGGAACGGCGGCGGTGCCCGAACCCCGGCTGGTATCCAGGGTCACCAGGCGTTGAGGCGGCCAGCGCAGCGAGCTGGCCGCCGGAGGAGGTGCCGGACAGGATCAGCGTCCGCGGATCGGTGCCGTATTCGTCGCTGTGCTGCCGTACCCAGGCGATGTCTCGGTTCTTCCTCCCGCGGGCCAGCATCCCGCCATGGAAGTGCACGAACACCGGGGCGCCGGACTGATGGGAGCGGCCGCGGTAGATGTCGAGGCGGTTGCGCATGCCGGCGGCTCCGTCGCTGATGTTCGCCACCCGCTCGACATCGGCTCGTCGCATGAGGAACGGCGCGATCAGGATGCGGGCGTACGGGAGCCGACGCCCTGGCCTGAGCGCCGTGTCAGGACCTAGTCCGTCGGCTAGGGCCGCCGAGAGGCGTGCCCCAGGTCAAGTGCGGGCGATGCCGCAGTAGCCCCAGACGCGGTTGGCATTCGGGTCGGGCTGGCCGCCTTCTGGGCGCCAGTAGGAAATCTGTACCACGCCGGGTTCGACCAGTTCCTTACCGTTGAACATGAGCCCGACCGTCGCCTTGTCGCGACCGACGAACGTGGCACCGCGCTTTCCGTTTTCGGCGGTCACCTGGTCTTGTTTCGCGGGCGCGAAGTCGCCGGTGACGTGGGAGATCACCACGTAGCTGCCCGGCGCGAGCACGGCCAGGTAGCGGGCGACGATGCCGGCCGGGTCGTCCTCGTCGGGGATGTTATGCAGGCTGGCGATGAACAGGAGCCCAACCGGCTCGGAGAAGTCAAGGTGCTTCCTGGCCGCGATGAGGACCTCATCCACGTCACGCATGTCGGCGCGCACCACAGTAGTGGTGCTGTTGTCAGCCATCAGCGATTCGGCGTGCAGGAAAACGACCGGGTCATTATCCACGTAGACGACCCTGGCGTCGGGGTGACCTACCTGGGCGATCTCGTGGGTGTTGGGGCTGATCGGCAGCCCGGTGCCGATGTCGAGGAACTGCCGGATGCCATTGTCCCGCAGGAACTGCACCGCGCGGGCGAGGAACTTGCGGTTGCCTCGCGCGCTGTCCACGATTTGCGGCATGGCCCGCAGCGATGCCTCGGCCGCCTCTCTATCGATGGCGAAATTGTCCTTGCCGCCGAGAAAGTAGTTATAGACCCTGGCGGGATGGGCGATGTCCGTGCGGATCCCCAGTGCCTTCCACCTGTCGAGTCGCTCCTGCTCTTCAATCTCGGCCATGGGCAAATCATGTCATATCCGCCAATCCCGCCGCGCCGAGCCGTGGTGGGCGCCGCCTTGCCCTGATGCAGGGCGACTTCGACCTGCGCCGTTGCCTGGCGACCTCAAGAGGGCTACGTGATCGGCAAGAAGGGGACGGCTGGCGCGCCGGGGACCGGTTCTGGCGGGAGCGGCGTGCTGCGCTGAACGACGATCAGCAGCAGTGTCCTGGCGCCCATGAACTGGCAGCGTAGTCGCCGGCGCCTGCGGAAGCACCCCCGAAGTTATGATCAAGATATCTTGATAAAGGTTTCTTGATCAACGTATCTTGATTACATGCCGAACGAGACGGACCCGAAGGCCTTGCGCGCGCTGGCCCACCCGCTGCGCTGGAAGCTCATCGACGTGCTGGGCAGCGAGGGGAGCGCCACCGCGACCCGGTGCGCCCAGTTGCTCGGCGAGTCGGTGCCGAGCTGTGCCTATCACCTGGGCATTCTTGCGAAATACGGCTACATCGAGGAGGTCCCCGGCCGGGAGGGACGGGAGAAGCCGTGGCGGCTGACCCGCGATGAGCAGCGACTCAGCTCGTCCGGCGATAACCTGGCAGGCCAGCTCGCCGCTGAGGCCGCCATGGATGTGTTCCTCGACCACGAGCTGGCCAGGATCAAGAGCCGGGCGCGGAGCGGATCGGCCGAGCCGCCAGGGTGGCAGCCGTTCGTCGAGGGCACCACGAACTGGCTGTCCCAGGCCGAGTTCGAGGCGGTCATCCAGCAGGTGAAGAGCCTCGTCGAGCAGCACAGGGAGCGGTTCACCGACCTGTCCTCGCGGCCAGAGGGGGCCCGAGAGATCCGGCTGTTCTTCACCGCGTCCGCGAAGCCGGAGGTCTGACATGGCCAGGCTCGGCGCGTTCGGCGATCCGCGGTTCCGGCGGCTGTTCGCGGGCCAGGCGCTATCCAGCTTCGGCGACAGCGCGCTGTACCTCACGCTCGGCATCTGGGCGAAGTCGCTGACCGGCAGCAACACCGCCGCAGGCGGTGTGTTCCTGGCGCTGGCCGTCCCGTCCCTGTTCGCGCCGCTGGCCGGTCATCTCGCCGACCGGGTGCGCCGCAAGCCGCTGCTCATCGCCACGAACGCGATCACGGCAGCACTGGTGCTCGCGTTGCTCACGGTGGGCTCGCGGAGCCAGTTGTGGGTCATTTACCTGGTGGCATTCGGCTACGGGGTCTCGTTCAGCGTGCAAAGCGGCGCCGAGGCAGGGCTACGGAAGGACATGCTGCGCGGCGGACAGCTCGCCTCGGCGAACGCCGCGCTGTCCAGCTTGGACCAGGGGATTCGTATTGTGTCGCCGCTGGTAGGTGCCGGTATTTTCGCCGCCGCCGGGGGCCGGTGGGTGGCGATACTGGACGTCGTCACGTTCGTGGCCGCGATCGTCGCGCTGGCCAGCATCAGGGTGGACGAGTCCGAGAGCGAGCCCGCGGGCGGGTTCCGGCACGAGGTCAGTGCCGGGTTCCGGCATGTGCGAGCCGTGCCACTGCTGGCTCAGCTCGCCCTCGTCGGCGCCATCGCGTTCAGCGTCATCGGCGTAGAAGAGACAATCGTCTTCGCGGTCATCGGCCAAGGGCTGCACCGGGCACCTTCGTTCTTCGGGGTCCTGACGAGCGTGCAGGGTGCCGCCTCGATAGCGGCCGGACTGGTGGCCGCGTACGTGCTGCGGCGGACCGGGCCGGCCAGGACAGTCGGCGTCGCCCTCGCCTGCTTCGCGGTCAGCGCGCTGGCGATGCGAACCTCGTCACTGCCACTGGTGCTGGGCGCGGCGGCATGCGACGGGCTGGGTGTCGTGTGGCTGTCGGTCGGAGTGGGCACCGCAGCCCAGCTGCATACGCCACCACGACTGCAGGGCAGGGTGGGCGCGGCGATCAACCTGTTCCTGGTCGGTCCGCAGAGCGTGTCGATCGCCGCCGGGGCGATATTGATCAATGTTGTCAGCTACCGGCTGATGCTGACGGTGATGGCAATCGTCATCGGCTGCTGTGCCATCGTGTTGCTGGTCCGGCCGGCCCCCGAACCGCGGGCCGAGCCGGTGCCTGTGGCGGAAACCGAGGCCGCGGAAGCCGAGAAGGTGAGCTAGCCCGCCATGCCGCGGACGTGCGCCAGTTGCCGCTCGTGCTCGGCGACCAGCCACCCGGTGATGCGCGGGTCATCGGCTGGTTCCCCGCTCTCCAGTGCGTCCAGGTAGGCGAGGTCGGCGGCTATCCGCCGCCGCAGTTCCGGCCCGTCCCCGACGTGGCCATGTCCAGGGACGACGAACCTGACGTCGTCCGCGACCGCGGCCAGCCGGGACAGCCCGGTCCGGTAGTCGCCGACCGGGTCGGCCGCGTCCCTGTCCAGCAGTGGCATCTCGATGTCCGAGCACATGTCGCCGGTGATCAGCACGCCGTTCTCCGGCAGGAACAGAGCGCCGTGTCCGGGCGCGTGCCCGTCATGGGCGATCAGCTCAGCGGCCGGCCCGTCCCAGGGCACGCTGGTCCCGTCGAGCGCGGCCACCGCGCCGAACAGCGCCAGGTCGTGGCCGGGTGCCTCGCTGAGGCTCGCGATCAGGTCTCCGCGCCACTTCGCCGCGGTGGCCACGCATGTCGCGGTCGCGTACCTGGGCGCGTCGCCGAGGCCGGCGTGCCACAGCAGGTGATCCCAGTGCGGGTGCGTCGACCAGCCGGCCGCCGCGCGCAGCCCGCGCTCCGCCAGCGCGGCCGCCATCTCGGCCACCTCCGCGACCGTGACGGCCGGGTCGACCACCAGGCAGCCGCCACCAGGTCCGACGACAACGGTCGACGTGGTCGTGTACAGGACCGCGGTGGCGACGAGCACACCCGGTGCGATCTCGGTAAACGGGTCAGGCGTCGGGTCAGGCATGGAGGTCACCTTAGGGCTACTTGCGCTGCCTTTGCCGAAGGTTTACAACGACACCATGACCGTGCACCCAGTAGGTCGCGCCGCCGACATGACCAGCAAGCTGCTGACCCGGTCCTGGAAGCTCCCGCCCCGCCGCAACCGCGTCACCGTAGAGACCGATATCCCCGTTCTGATGAAGGACGGCACCGAGCTGCTCGCCGATCACTACATCCCGATGACCGGCGGGGACGCACCGACGGTGCTGGTCCGCTGCCCGTACGGCAGGGTCTTCCCTTTCAATTTCCTGATGGCGCAGCTGGTCGCCGAACGCGGCTACCACGTGCTGCTCCAGTCCTGCCGTGGCACCTACGGTTCAGGTGGCGACTTCGAGCCGATGCGCAACGAGATCGCGGACGGCCAGGACACCGTCGTCTGGCTGCGCGAGCAGAGCTGGTTCAACGGGCGCTTCGCGACCTTCGGCGCGAGCTACCTCGGCTTCGTCCAGTGGGCCCTGGCGATGGACCCGCCGCCGGAAATGGTCGCCGCCGTGGTGCAGGTCGGACCGCACGACTTCAGCCGTTCCGCGTACCACAACGGCGTCTTCGACCTGTACAACTTCCTGGAGTGGAGCGAGATGATGGCCCACCAGGAAGCGAGCCGGGGGATACGCGGCTTCGTGCAGAACGCCACCGCGGACCGGCGGTTGCGGCCGGTACTGGACGCCATGCCGATCATGGCCAGTGCCCGCACCCACCTCGGTGCCGGCGCGCCGTGGTTCGAGAGCTGGCTGGAGCATCCCGATATCAGCGACGAGTTCTGGTCACCGTTGCAGTGCGAGGCCGCGCTGGACCGGATCAGCGTGCCGACGCTGCTTGTCGGCGGCTGGCACGACCTGTTCATTGAGCAGACCATCGAGGAGTACGCGGCGCTGACCCGCAGGGGAGTGCCGGTCAGGATGCTGGTCGGTCCGTGGGCGCACCTGGACACGACCCGTTCCGGTCCGGTCTACGCGGAGAGCCTCCGGTGGCTGGACCAGTACCTGGGGGGTGACCTCGGTGGCGACCTCGGTGAGGAGGAAGCAGCCGCCAAGGACAACTCGGTGCGGGTGTTCGTCGGCGGCGCCGGGCAGTGGCGCGAACTGCCTGCCTGGCCACTGCCCGGCACCCGCGAGCAGTCCTGGTACCTGGGCGGCGACATGACGTTGAGCACCGCTCAGCCGGACCCGGGGCCGGACCCAGGGCCGGACCCGGGAGAGGGCGCCAGCTTCCGCTACAACCCGGCCGACCCGACCCCGTCGGTAGGCGGCGCCATCATGTCACCGCGGGCCGGTGCTCGCGACAACCGGCCGGTCGAGCAGCGCCCGGACGTGCTCGTGTACACCAGCACGGCGCTGACCGAGCCGGTCGAGATCATCGGTGAGGTGAGCGCGTCGCTGGCGGTCGTCCGCGACAATCCGAACGCCGACCTGTTCGTGCGGCTGTGCGATGTGGACCCGCGCGGCGTGTCCCGCAACCTGTGCGACGGCATCGTCCGCCTGACCGAGGCCACGCCGCTCGACGCCACCGTGACGGTCAGCCTCATCGGCGTCGCGCACCTGTTCAAGCCAGGTCACCGGATCAGGGTGCAGGTGGCCGGCGGCGCATACCCGCGTTTTGCCCGCAACCCGGGGACCGGAGGGGTGGACGCGGCGCCCAAGGAGATGAGGGCCACCAGCTACCGGATCGGCTCCGCGTCGGTGCTGCGGCTGCCGTGCGCTTGACGGTTCGCTGGCTCATCGCCGGCGTGGTCACGGTCGCCGCGTTCGCCGTCCCGGCGTGGGTCTGCGGCGCGTTCTTGCTGCCGCTGGTCATCAAGGACGGTGGCGTTCGCTGGGCGATCGCCACCGCCGCCGGGCTGGCTCTGGCCGCGCTGATGGCCCTGTGGGGCAACTGGTACGCCACCACGGAGACCGACTCCGAGCCCAGCTCGGAAGCCGCGGCTTCCGGCGAGGTGCACAACACGATCAGCGGCGGGACCGTGCGGGGTCCGGTTATCCAGGGCCGGGACTTCTCAGGACCGATCACGCTTGGCGATGACGCCGGGCGGCGGTTGCCACCGTGACCCGGCGAACCGGGCCAGTGCGTCCGCGATCTCACCCGGTACGATTTCGTGTCCCGGAGCAGTCGGCTCCGCCGGGCCGGGCGGGAGCATCTGCTTAGCGCGTTATGCGCGGCACACCAGAAATAGCGCGGTAATTAGTTCCAGCGCGGTATAAATACCTGCTCTGAGCAGGTATTTATACCGTGAAAAAGCAATCTTCCGCGTTGTGCGTGTCCCGTGGACCACCGGCTGATGCTGACGTTAGCTCGTGTTGTGTAAGTGACGGGCGGTG
>DASXDG010000394.1:0-2319 GCA_036490795.1 Streptosporangiaceae bacterium | reverse complement strand
GCGCAGCGGTGCCTCGACATCGCCGTCGCGTGGGCGAAGGAACGGGAGCAGTTCGGTCACGCGATCGGGTCGTTCCAGGCGATCAAGCACAAGCTGGCCAGCGTGCGGCTCGAGCTCGAGGCGGCGGAATCGGCGTGCATGTACGCGCTGTGGGCGGCGCGGGGGGCACCGGGCGAGTTCGCCACCGCGGCCACGATCGCGGCGTACACCTGCGGCGAGGCAGCGCTCCTCGCGGCCACGGAGAACATCCAGGTGCACGGCGGGATCGGGGCGACGTGGGAACATCCCGCGCACGTCTACCTGCGCAGGGCGACGGCCGGCCGGCGGCTGCTTGCCGACCCGCAGGCGCTGCTCGAGGGCCTGGCGCAGGTGGTCGAGGACACAGTGTTCGTGTCGACAGCGGTGCCGGCGACATGAGCGCCGGACTGCTCGCGGGAAAGGTGGCGTTCGTCACCGGGATCGCCCGTGGCCAGGGACGCTCGCACGCGGTCCGGCTGGCTCGCGAGGGCGCGGACATCATCGGGCTCGACCGGTGCGCGCCCATCGACACCATGGGCTACCCGCTCGGCACCGATAAGGAGATGGCCGAGACGGTAACGCTGGTCGAGGAGCTCGACCGGCGCATCGTCGCCGGCAAGGTGGACGTGCGCGACCGGGCCGGGATGCGGGCGCTGCTCGACGAGGGCGTGGCGCGGCTCGGGAGGCTGGACATCGTGGTCGCGAGCGCGGGGATCTCACCGCCTGCCGTCCCGATGTGGCACATGGCCCCTGAGGCGTTCGACGACGTGATCACGACCAACCTGACCGGGGTGTTCAACACGCTCGCGCTGTCGGTGCCGCACATCAGGGCAGCGAAGCACGGCGGCTCGATCGTGGTCATCAGCTCAGGCGCCGCGCTGAACTCGGTGCCGAACCTCAGCGGCTACGTGGCGGCCAAAAACGGGGTGATCGGCCTGGCCAGGTCCCTGGCGAACGAGGTCGCCCGCTTCCAGATCCGGGTCAACGTGATCGCGCCGGGCACCGTCAACACGCCGATGATCACGGCGAACACGCAGCAGTTCCGGCTATTCCGCCCCGACTTGGCCGAGCCGACGGTTGACGACGTGGCGGAGGGCTTCCGCAAGAGCATGCCGATGGGATTGCCCTGGATCGAGCCGGAGCAGATCTCCGACGCGGTCGTGTTCCTTGCCAGCGACTCGGCCAGGTACATCACGGGCACTGTCCTGCCGGTCGACCAGGGCACCACCAACCACTGAAAGCTGAAACACGATGACCGACGTTGACGATCACCTGGTCACCGACCTGCACTCGTACCGAGCCGCCGTCCGGGAATTCCTCGCCTCGCCCGCCGTCGACAAATGGCGCGGCACCTACCTTGACGACGACCCGGAGGAGATGCGGTTCACCGCCGGGCTGATGCGCGTGCTGTATGACACGGGCCTAGGGCGCTACGGCATGCCCTCATCGGCGGGCGGGCTCGGCGGCGACGTCAGGCACTGGGCGGTGCTTTTCGACGAGCTGGCGCGGGCCGGGATCACCCCCACTGGCCAGCACAGCCTGCTGGTCACGCTGGCCTACCCGCTGGCGAAGTTCGCACCGCGGCTGGCCGCCGCGTACCTGCCCGAGTTCCTGTCCGGCGACGGCTGGTGGGGGCAGGGCTTCTCCGAGACGGAGGCCGGCAGTGACCTCGCCGCGCTGCGCTGCCGGGCGACGCGGCAGGGGGACGACTACGTCATCTCCGGGCACAAGGTCTGGACCAGCCACGCCGAGACCGCGAACCGGATCTTCCTGCTGGCACGGACCGGCACGCCGGAGAGCCGACACCGTGGCCTGTCCATGATCCTCGTCGACGTGAACCTGCCCGGCGTCACCGTGCGCCCGATCAAGCTAGCCAGCGGGCGCGCCGAGCTCGCCGAGTGCTTCTTCGATGACGTTCACGTCCCGGCCGGGCGGCTGATCGGCGCGGAGGGCGAGGGCTGGGCCGTCGCCATGTACCTGCTCCAGTACGAGCGGGCGGCGTGGGCCTGGCTGCGGGCGGCGGTCCTCATGCAGCGACTGCGGGTGCTTGCCGGACTCCTCGCCGACGGCACTGCCAGCGCACCAGCCGCCGGCGCCGCCGTCAGCGAAGTACTAGGCACGGTATACCTCGACTTGCTCTCGCTCCGTGCCCGCAGCGTCGATACCGTCCGCCGGCTGGCCGCCGGGCAGACCGTCGGCCCGGAGGCCAGCGCCGACAAGCTGCTGCTCGGCGCCTGCGAGCAGAGCGTGTACGACGCGGCGCGGTCGCTGCTCGGCCCCAGGTTCCTGTTCGGCGACGCC
>DASXDG010000393.1:0-1501 GCA_036490795.1 Streptosporangiaceae bacterium | reverse complement strand
CGAGCCGGTGCGGCTGCGGCTGATGTCGCTGATCGCCTCGCACCCGGGCGGCGAGGCCTGTGTCTGCGACCTGAACGGGGCCTTTGACCTGTCCCAGCCCACCATCAGCCACCACCTGAAGGTGCTCAGCGAGGCCGGCCTGGTGGACCGGCACAAGCGCGGCGTCTGGGTCTACTACCGGGCCCGGTCCGAGGCCCTGGCCACCCTCGGCACACTGATCGGCGATCCGCGCCGGTAGCCAGGCACCCGCGGAGCAGTCGGCGGTGTTCGCGCCGCTCCCGCTCGTCAGGCGAGCTGATCGCGCCCTGGAGCCCGGTCGCGGCGGCCGCGAGCAGAAAGGCGGGCGCGCAGCACCGCCCGGGCAATGAGCGGTGCCCCGATGGCCGAGGAAGCAGCCAGAACGCGATCGTGGGCAGCCGGTCCCACAGCGGCAGGTGGGGGACGTTGTCGACATAGAACGCGGTGAGCATCGCGATGTAGCCGATGCCCATTCCGGCGATGTGGGCAGCGTCACCGGGGCAGTCGCGCCGCCGGTGCTGGAAGCCGATGGTAGCGGCGGTGAACGCCACCACTCCGATGTACTCCGGAGTGACGACGACATCTCTGTTCCACGCAGCATCGGGTCAGCGCTGGCGCCCTCACGGGCGGCGGGTCAGCCGCACGATGGGAATCTCGCGGTCGGTCTTCTGCTGGTATGTGCCATAGCGTGGTGCGATCGCGGCGATGCGGGCGAGTGCCCCGGTCCGCTCCTGGCCCTCCAGGGACTCACCGCGGACCTTGAACCGCTCGGTGCCGACCTCTAGCCAGATTTCGTCGGGGTTTTTGGCCATGTTGAAGAACCAGGCTGGGTGGTGTGCCGCTCCGCCAAGTGAGGCGACTACGAGCCAGGAGTTCTCTCCGTCTGCGAAGCCTCCGACCGGCGTGGTCCGCATCTGCCCCGTCTTCGCGCCGCGGGTGGTGAGAAGGACGACGGGAAAGCCCATCTGCGAACTGCCCCGCGTGCCTCCGGACCGGCGGTACCTGCGGATGAGCAGGGTGTTCATGGGCTTGAAGAGCTTGATGAGCGGTTTCGGCATCCGCGTCCCGCGGGTGCCCGGTGGGCTGACATGAATGGCCACGTCTGTTACCTCCAGGTGGTGATGAGCGCGGGCGGTTCGCCAGCTATGCCTGCCGGTTCCTCGAGCAGCGCATGACCGGGTGGCATTCAGCAGACTCCCCCCTGACCCTGGAATGGGGCGGGAAGCTTGCGAAGCTCGTTCCGCAGTGACTGACGGTCTTGACCCGCCGGTCGTTAGGCGGCGTCCGCCGCTGAGCCAGGCCCCTCTCCTCCAGCCGGTCGACCAGCCACGTGGCCATGGATGCATCGCGGCACAGCACGCTCGCTAGGGCCCGCATGGGCGCGGTTCCTCAGGATCAAGGATCGACAGAACCCTGAAGTGCGCGGGCATCAGACCCATTCCTCCATGAGCTGAGCCCGGGCGCTCTGCCGGAAGTTGGCGGT
>DASXDG010000392.1:0-9541 GCA_036490795.1 Streptosporangiaceae bacterium | reverse complement strand
CATTGGCGCCATCGCCGCCGGCCAGCGCCACTACTACTCGAGCTCCAACCCCAACTGCGCAAGGGCGAGCACAATCGCCGTGACGATTCTCGCCGGGCCGCTCAACTACGCCGGCGTGAATGCGAAAACCACATGCAAGCTACCGCAGCCAAGTAAATAAAGAGCAGTGACCGCAGAACGCACTGTGGTGACACCCATTGCGGAACCGTCACCGCGGTGCGTTCTGGATTACGGGTGCTCTCTGGCGGCTGTGGATGATCGGCCGGGGGAACGGGACACGTGTTGCGTCTCACCAGGTGCAGCAGTACCAGGGCTACGCCGGGGGTTCTCCGGGCGGAAAGAGCCGGAACCCGCAAACGTCATCACCCAGACCGATCACGGGTGCGGGAACGCGCGGGGCGGGGGTGTGGCTGGTGAGCGGGGACCAGATGGTCTGCTACTCCTTCGGCACCGCCAAAGAGCCGCAAGCACGTCTCGGTGCGGGAGAAGCCGGTCAGCGGGCAAGGGCGGCCAGCACCGCCGCGAGGCCGTCGCGGATGTCCGTGTCCGCGGCCAGGCCATCGGAGCCGAGCGCCTCGCGCGCGATTGGCGTCCATCTCTCCCCCGCCGACGGTCCAGTCGAGCGAGTTCTTCAGGCTGCCCGGCAGCGTGCCGGCGTACTCCGGCGTGCAGAACAAGATCGCGTCCGCGGACGCGATCCGCGCGCGCAGCGTCACCCAGGACTCGCCGCCGGGCGGCCAGCACCTCGCGGGTGACCTCGGCGAACCGCTCGGCGGGCGCCACCATGGCGGTGACCTCGTCTAGCGCGGCCACCGTCGCGGACCGGGCGCGAGCGGTCAGCGCCGCTCCCTCCCCGACGATGTCCCCCTGGCCGCGGACGGCGATGATCTTCTCCCCGGGTTCCGCGTCCGCCTCGACGCTGATCTTGATCCAGCCGGATTCGATCAGGCTCGCCCATGCTCACGATTCAGTCCGTCCCTGAAGGTGCGACTCTCCTCACGATGGCCCGTACTCTGCGCAATTGCACGCCTACGCAGCTAATGTGCCGCTAGTTTACGTGCTGACCGCTGGCCGTACCCGACGATGGACGACACCGGGAAACGGCGCAGGTGAGCCACGTGCGAGAGCACGCGGGATGGGAACGTGACACCCCGTATGTTATGAGCATATGAGCCTGGCTGAGCTGGAGCAGGACCCCCATCGCGCGCTGGCCCGGATGCGTCCGGTGGGGTGGGTGCCGGAGCTGAACGCGTGGCTGGTCACCGGGTATGACCTCGCGCTCAGCGTGCTGCGGGATGCCCGGACGTTCACCGTGGACGATCCGCGGTTCGCGACGGCACGGGTCGTCGGGCCGAGCATGCTGTCGCTGGACGGCGAACCGCACGCGCGGCACCGGGACGCGTTCTACGGCCCGTTCCGCGCCGCGCGGGTGCGGGAGCGCCTGGCCGCGTTCGTCCAGGCGGAGGCGGACCGGCTGGTCGACGGTATCGCCGCGGACGGGACGGCGGACCTGCGCCTGGCGGTCGCCGGGCCACTGGCGGTGGCCGTCATGGCGCGGGCACTGGACCTGGTCAACGAGCCCGCCATCCTGGACTGGTACGCCGCGATCGTGGCGGCCACCTCGGCGTACGCCAGCGGCGAGCCGGACCCCGGCGTGCTGGCGCGGGGAGCGGCCGCGTTCGGTGAACTGTCGGGACGGCTGCGCGCGGCCGCCTGCCCGGGGTCGCTGCTGGCGCAGGCGTGCGCCGCGCTGACCCAGGACGAGGCGGTGTCCAACGCGGCCGTGCTGATGTTCGGCGGGATCGAGACGACAGAAGGCATGATCGCGAACGCCCTGCTGCACCTGCTGACCAGCCCGGATCAGCTCGCGCTCGTCCGCGCCGACCCAGATCTGGTGGCGGCGGCGGCCGAGGAGTCGCTGCGGCTGGAGCCGGCCGCGGCCGTCGTGGACCGGTACGCGACCGCGGACACCGTGCTGGCCGGCGCGCCGGTGAAAGCGGGCGACCAGGTGACGGTGTCGATCGCGGGCGCGAACAGGGATCCGGCCGTCTTCACCGATCCGGACCGGTTCGATGTGCGGCGGGTGAACGCGTCCAGGCAGCTGGCGTTCGCGCACGGGCCGCACTTCTGCCTGGGCGCGCACCTGGCCAGGCTGGAGGCACGGATCGCGGTCACCACGGTGCTGGCCCGGCTGCCCGGCCTGCGCCTGGACGACGCGGGCCCGGACGGCCCGGCCGCCGCCCGTGGCCTGGTCTTCCGCAAGCCGCCGCACCTGCGCGCGCGGTGGAGCCCGTCCGGGAGTAGCGTGATTCCATGAGCGAACAGGAGTTTCACCGTGACCGGCGCGAGCACGGCGGGGCCTCGCCGCGCCTGGACGAGGACAAGCTCGCCCGGCTGACCGAGCAAGAGCGGGTTGAGGCGGGCCTGGACGCCTACGACCCGGACGATGTGCCGTCGGCCACCGACGCGCCGCCAGTCGCGGAAGATGTCACCCAGACCGATCAGTACCGGGAGGAACGGGCGGAAATCGTCCGCGAGGTGGATGACGGCGAGCTGCGCACGATCGACGAGCAGCACCCGTTCCCGCCATCCCACTACGAGAATTCCTGAGGGGTTCACACCGTCCGCATTCGGTGCGGGCCCGTCCTGAGGACGGGCCCGCAGCGAAGACGGCTCAGGACGTGAGCGCGACGCTGGCCTCGGCGGTGTAGGCGAGGAAGGTCAGCGACTCGGTGAAGTACAGCTCGACGGTGTCCGCGTCGTGGGACAGGTAGCCGATCGACAGGTCCTGGCCGAGCCGCAGCTCGTAGTCGCCGCCACGGCCGGACAGCACGAACGCGCCGTCGATGGCCGGTGCCCAGATGATCTCGCCGTCCACCACGTGGGCGAGGTGGTCGCGGACCGGGTAGCCGTGATCCGCGGTCTCGCTGACCATCGTGTACGCGTCCGCGGACAGCAGCAGCGAGAACGGCCCGCCCACCCCGGCCAGGCGCAGCGCGGAGACCGCCTTGCTCACCACGTCGGGATAGTCCTGCGCGCTGGCGGGCAGCGCCAGCGACGGGTTCGACGACGCGGCGCGCACACCGGTGATGCCGGCCGCCGGGTAACCCTCGAAGATCGCCCGGTCCTCGGCGAACGCGATCTTGCGCGCCGCGTCCTTCACCGGCTGCCAGTCCGGGTCCTCCGCGCCGCGTTCCACGTCGTCGATGTCCTCGCGGTTCAGCCTGAACGGCACCCTGAGCTCGACGATCTGCTGGACCGAACGCAGCCGGGCGCTGACACCGTCGGCCGGCGCGGTGATGCCCGCCAGGTGCCCGGTGCCGACCCCGGCGAACGAGACGCCTTCTGGACCGCGCACGTCCACGACGCGGCGGGCGGCGACGTGCGAGGTGAACGTGCGCCGCGCCTCCTCCTCGATGCTCGCCCATGCCGCGTCGGAGACGGGCGCGAGCTCGCGGTGCAGGTTGTTCATGAGATGCTCCCCTTCAGGCCGCCAATGCCGAGTGATCCGCCCGCGCCCGGCGGCTCGGGCGGGTTGTCGAGGAAGTCCGCGGACGGGACGTAGAACAGCCCGCCGGTGACCGCGGTGGAGAAGTCGAGGATGCGGTCGTAGTTCCCCGGCGGGTCGCCGAGAAACATGTTGCGCAGCATCTGCTCGGTGACATCGGGCGTGGCGGAGTACCCGATGAAATAGGTGCCGTACTCCCCCGTGCCGATCGTGCCGAACGGCATGTTGTCCCTGACGATCTGCCGTTCGGTGCCGTCCGGGTCGGTGATCGTGTTCAGCGCCACGTGGCTGTTGGGCGGCTTCACCTCATCCGGCATCTCGATGTCGGACAGTTTGCCGCGGCCGATCGCGCGTTCCTGGTCCTCGGTGCTGAGCGCGTTCCAGGAGAACATGTCGTGCAGGTACTTCTGCACGATCACGTAGCTGCCGCCGTCCTCATCGAAGACCGCGGAGAAGGCGGCGCGCCCGGTCGGGTTCTCCGTGCCGTCCACGAAACCGAGCAGGTCGCGTTCGTCGAAGAACCGGAAGCCGTGTGTCTCGTCGGCGACGGTGACCGCGCCGGCCAGCCTGGTCATCACCTGGGCGGCGAACTCGAAGCACAGGTCCATCCGTTCCGCCCGGATATGGAACAGCATGTCCCCTGGCGTGGCGACGGCGCGGTGCCGGGAGCCGTGCAGTTCCTGGAACGGGTGCAGGTCCGCCGGGCGCGGGGCGCCAGGCAATGACAGAGCCAGGCGGTCCCAGGCCGCCGAGCCGATACCCAGCACGGCGCACAGGCCGCCGGGTGAGCGGAACCCCACCGCGCGCTCCAGGCCCGCCCAGTCCGGCAGGAGGTCACGGCAGGCCGCTTCCCCGCCGGGGTTGATCGTCACGACGAGGAACATCGCGGCAGCGGTCAGGGGAGTCAGCACCGGCTGAGGCTCCGGCGGCGTCTCCTGCCGGGGATCGGCTGTCACGGTGCTATCTTCTACCCCCGGTGCGGATCGGCGTAACTCGGGGGACACCCACCGGCCGGTCACCGGCCGGTCGCCAGCCGATCGGGAAGCGCTCAGCCGCTGAGCCAGCCGCGGCGCCAGAACAGCAGGCCCAGCAGCACGGCGGCGACCAGTTCGGTGCCCAGGCCGTAGGCGGCGAAGTCGGCGAACGAGGTGATCCGGTCGGTCATCCAGCCGAAGTTCTGCCCGAAGAAGCCGGTCAGGAACGACAGCGGGAGGAACACGGTCGCGATGATCGTGAGCTGTTTCATCACCGAGTTCAGCCGGTTATTGGTCATCGACAGGTACGCGTCCATCGTGCCGCTGAGCAGGTCACGATAGCTGTCGACCAGATCGCTGATCCTGATCAGATGATCGAACAGGTCGCGGAAATAGTGCTCCATGTCACGGGTCATGCCGGGCAGCTCGACCCGGTCCGCGATGAGCGCGGCCATCATGTCCCGCTGCGGGGTGACCACCCGCCGGACCTCCACCAGCTCGCGCTTCATCGCGAACATCGTCGCCAGGTCCTGCTGGCTGACCTTGGTGAAGATGCGCTCCTGCAGCTCGTCGATCCGGTCGTCGAACGCGGACAGGTACGGGAACATGCTGTCCACCAGGGCGTCCAGGACGCGGTACAGCGCCAGCAGCGAGGACGGCCGGCTCTCGTGGGGGGCGAGCGACTGACGCCGCTCGACGGCCTGGCAGACCGCGCTGACCGCCGCGACCTCGCCGTGATGGACGGTGACCAGGAACCGCCGGGACAGAAAGCAGTGCACCTCCTGCGGCAGCCCCGGCCCGGCCGGCGAGCCGGGGCTGGCCGGCGCGCCGTAGGCCACCAGGAAGATGAAGTCGTCGTACATCTCGACCTTGGGCCGCTGGCCGAACTCCAGCGCGTCCTCGACCGCCAGCGGGTGGAAGCCGAACACGTCGCGCAGGACGCTCGCCGTCTCCGCGCCCGAGTCGTGCAGGTCGAGCCAGCGCAACTGGTCGTGACCGACGGCTGCCTCCACCGATTCCCTGGTGGGCGCCACCTGCGTGCCGTCACTGAGGATCATGTGCCCGTTCACCCGCCCATCGTGCCAGAAGCTGCCGGGGGAACCGGGGAACCACGGTCTAGACTCTGCGGATATGACCACCGAACAAGCCCCGGTCGCGAAGCGGGTGGCGTTCACCCGCACCCATCACGGCGACACGGTCATCGATGACTACGCGTGGCTGGCCGACAAGGACGACCCGGACACGATCACCTACCTGAAGGCCGAGAACGCCCACACCGAGGCGCTCACCTCCGGGCTCGGGCCGCTGCGGGACACGATCTTCGCCGAGATCAAGGGACGCACCCAGGAGAGCGACCTGTCGGTGCCGTACCGCAAGGGTGACTGGTGGCATTACACCAGGACGGCGGAGGGCAAACAGTACAAGGTGTACTGCCGGCGTGCCGTGCGGCCGGGCGAGGTCCTTCCCCCCATGGCCGCCGACGGGCTGCCGCTGGAAGGCGAGCAGGTGCTGCTGGACGCCAACGAGCTCGCCGCCGGGTCCGCCTTCTTCTCCCTCGGCACGTTCGCGCTCAGCCCGGACGAGCGGTGGCTGGCGTACGCGACCGATTTCTCCGGCGACGAACGGTTCACGCTGCGGTTCAAGGACCTCCGGACCGGCGTCACCGCGCCGGACGAGATCCCCGGCACGTACTACGGCTGCGCCTGGTCGGCCAGCGGTGACTACGTGTTCTACGTGACGGTGGACCAGGCGTGGCGGCCGTTCCGGGTGTGGCGGCACCAGCTCGGCACCCCCGCCGCCGCCGACGTGGTCGTGTTCGAGGAGGCGGACGAGCGGTTCTGGGTGTCGGTCACCCTGACCAGGAGCGAGCGCTTCGTCGTGGTCCGTACCGCCAGCGTGCTGACCAGCGAGGTGCTGCTGCTGCCGGCCGCCGGCCCGGCCGGCGAGTTCACCGCCGTCGCGCAGCGGCGCCAAGGCGTGGAGTACGACATCGACGACGCCGGCGACCACCTGGTGGTCCTGCACAACGCCGGCGGCGCCGACGACTTCGAGCTCGCCACGGCGAGCCTGGACAAGCCAGCGGACTGGACGCCGCTGATCGCGCACACGCCGGGCACCCGGCTGATGGCGGCGTACGCGTTCGCGGACTTCCTCGTCGTGTACTTCCGCGAGAACGGCCTCACCGGGCTGCGGATCCTGGCCGGCGACCAGATCAGGACCATCGAGTTCCCCGAGCCCGTGTACACGGTCCGGCCGGGCATGAACCCGGAGTTCGCCGCGTCCCGGTTCCGGCTCAGCTACACCTCGCTGGTGACGCCGGAATCGGTCTACGACGCCGACATGGCGACCGGCGCCCTCACCCTGCTCAAGCGCACCCCGGTGCGCACCCTGCCGGGCCAGCAGGCGTACGACCCGGCGGCCTACGAGCAGCACCGGGAGTGGGCGGTCGCCGACGACGGCACCGAGGTGCCGATCTCGATCGTGTGCCGCAAGGGGACGCCGCGCGACGGCACCGCGCCGTGCCTGCTGTACGGGTACGGCAGCTACGAGATCTCCCGCGACCCTGGCTTCTCGATCCCGGTGCTGTCCCTGCTCGACCGGGGTTTCATATACGCGATCGCGCACATCAGGGGCGGCGGCGAGATGGGCCGCGCCTGGTACACCCACGGGAAGCTGCTGCGCAAGAAGAACACGTTCACCGACTTCGTCGCCTGCGCCAGGCATCTGGAGCGCCCCGGCACGACCGGCGCCGGCGAGCAGTGGACATCCGCGGACCGGCTGATCGCGCGCGGCGGCTCGGCCGGCGGGCTGCTGATGGGCGCCGTGGTCAACATGGCCCCGGACGCGTTCGCCGCGATCGTGGCGCACGTGCCGTTCGTCGACGCGCTGACCACGATCCTGGACCCGTCGCTGCCGCTCACCGTCACCGAGTGGGAGGAGTGGGGCGACCCGCTGCACGACCCGGACGTGTACGCGTACATGAAATCGTACGCGCCGTACGAGAACCTCGCGGCGGTCACCTACCCGCCGATCTTCGCGCTGGGCGGGCTGAACGACACCAGGGTCAGCTACCACGAGCCCGCCAAGTGGATCGCGCGGCTGCGCGCGACCGCGGCGGACGGCAGCGGCCCGTTCCTGCTCAAGGTCGAGATGGAGGCCGGGCACGGCGGGCGCAGCGGCCGTTACGACGCCTGGCGCGAGGAGGCCCTCGTGCTGGCCTGGATCATCGAGACCGCTACCCGTCGAACAGCGCTACCTGTCGAATAGGGCTACCCGTCGAATAGGGCGCTGACCGACTCGCCGTTATGGATCCTGCGGATCGCCTCGGCCAGGGCCGGGGCGACCGACAGCACGTGCAGTTTGCGGTGGTGCTGTTCGGCGGAGACCGGGACCGAGTTGGAGCAGACGATCTCGGTGATGTCCGGCTCGGCGGCCAGCCGGTCCAGCGCCCCGTCCGCGAACAGCCCGTGCGTGCACGCCACGCTGATCGAGCCCGCCCCCTGCTCACGGAGGTGGCCGAGCAGTTCGAACACGGTCGTGCCGCGCGCGATCTCGTCGTCGAGCACGATCACGTCGCGGCCCGCCACGTCGCCGATGATGGCGGTGATCTGCACCTTGGAGTCGCTGTACCGTTCCTTGGCGCCGGCCGCGACCGGCACGGCGAGGCGGCGGGCGAACGCGGCGGCGCTCTTGGCGTTGCCCAGGTCCGGTGACACCACGACCACGTTCGACAGGTCACGGCCCTTGAAGTACGCGGCGAGCTCGCGCAGCGCGTGCAGGTGATCGACCGGCACCGAGAAGAACCCGTGCACCTGCGGCGAGTGCAGGGTGAGCGTGAGCACCCGGTCGACGCCGGCGGTGACCAGCAGGTCGGCGATCAGCCGTCCGCCGATCGAGATGCGCGGCTCGTCCTTCTTATCCGAACGCGCGTACGCGTAATGCGGCATCACCGCGGTCACCCGCGCGGCGGAGGCGCCCCTGGCCGCGTCCGCCATCAGCAGCAGCTCGACCAGGTTCTCCTGCACCGGCGGCACCAGCGGCTGGATCAAGAACACGTCCCGTTCGCGGCAGTTGGACTGCAGCTGCACTTCCAGGCAGTCGTTGGCGAACCGGGTGATCCGCACCGGGCGTTTCGGCTCAGACAGGTACATGCAGATCTCGGCGGCCAGGGCCGGGTGGGCGCTGCCGCCGAAAACGGCGATCTCACGCACCGGCGGGTCCGTTCGGCTGCTTGTTGCCCGGCGGGATGAACACGGGCAGGTCCAGCTTCTTCCTGATCTCCTGCTGGACCTGCTCGACCGGCGGCGTCGAATCCACGGTGATCACGTATTCCTTGCGCCGGAACAGGTCGAGCACCGGGTTGGTCTTGGAGTGGTATTCGCGCAGCCGGACCGCGAGCGCTTCCTCGGTGTCGTCCTCCCGCTGCACCAGCTCTCCCCCGCACGCGTCGCACTTGCCCGGCTGGGCGGGGCTGTTCTCGATCAGGTTGTAGTCCATCCCGCAGCCCGCGCACAGCCGGCGCGCCAGCACCCGGCGGCGCACCTCGCTGTCCGGCAGGTCCAGGTGGATGACGCCGTCGATGTCGTAGCTCTCCAGGAAGAACTCGGACTGGCGGGCGGTGCGCGGAAACCCGTCGACGATGAACCCGTAGTTCCAGTCGTGCTCTGCCAGCCGGTCGCCCACCACCGACTCCACCAGGTCGTCGCCGACCAGCTCGCCAGCGGCCATGATCCGCCGGACCTGGGCTCCCAGCTTGGTGTGGTGCTGCACGTTCCACCGGAAGATGTCCCCGACGCTGATGTGCACCAGGTCCAGGTCGGAGGCCAGCAGCTGGCTGTGCGTACCCTTGCCGCTGCCCTGCACGCCCATGATCACGTATTTCCGCATGTCGATAAGGGTATTGTCCGGGCGGCGGGCTCGGTCCCCCGGGTGCCGGGCGCGTCCCGCTGCGCGTCATCGCCCCGCTGCGCGTCATCGCCCCGCTGCGCGTCATCGTCCCGCTGGCCGCCAGGTTCGCGGTGGGCGGGCCTGGCCGGCGCGACCGGCTGGCCGAACCTGG
>DASXDG010000391.1:0-9782 GCA_036490795.1 Streptosporangiaceae bacterium | reverse complement strand
CCGCCCCGTCGACACCTTCGGCCACCCCGCCACCACCTTCCCCGCCGCCATCACCCAGCGGCCACACCCCTGCACCACCAGCGAGCAACTCGCCAGCGCACTGCGCGAACTACTCGGCTGACCAGCAAATGAGCACCGGCAACTTTGAGACGGCCACGATGCGCCTGGTACCCGTGACGTTCTCGGGTACACGCTCCGGTTCCGGTCCAGTCACCCTAGGCCAGCAGAACGTGCTGCGATGGGCCGAGGATCAAACCGTTTTCGGCGCCGTGCAATGCCAGACGCTCAATGTCGGACCGGGCCGGTCGCTGAACGATGTGACGAGGGCGATCGGCGCGCTCATTAGCCGGCACGAGTCATTGCGGACCTTGTTCGCCGTCGGCGCTTCGCAAGAGTGGGTCCAGCAGGTCACGGCGTCCGGTGAGCTGCTGATCGAGGTCCACGAAGCTGGCGGTCGGCTAGACGCCACGGAGGCGCTGCTAAAGCAGCGGCTGAACGCGCCATTCGCGCTGGACCGGGAATGGCCTATCCGGGCCGCGGTCATCACCTCCGGTGGCGTCCCGGTCTGGGTTCTGCTGGTTCTCACGCACGTGGCGGCCGATTTCGCCTCGCTGGGCATCATCGTGCGCGATTTCCGGCGGCTGATCAGCAACGGCACCAGCCGGGAGCCGGAGCCGCCGACCCTCCAGCCGCTGGATCAGGCCAAGCTTGAGATGTCGCCTATGGCCAGGTCCCGCGCCGAAGCCGCGGTGCGGTACTGGGAAGCTACCTTGCGCGGCACGCCGCAGTGCATGCTCGCGGTGCCTGAGCACCCGCCGGCGGGCAACGGCTCGAGGATGGCGACCCTGCGCTCGCGGGCTGCCGCCCTTGCTCTGGCCAGGATCGCGGACCGGACTCATGCCAGTCAGTCGGTGGTGATCCTCGCCGCCGTCGCGACTCTCCTCGGCCTGCGCACGGTCAATGACCGGGCCCTGATCGCCGCGCTCTGCGCGAATCGTTTCGATCGGGCCAGCCGTGATTACGTGGGCACGATCGCTCAGGACGCGCTCATCGCCGCCGACCTGACCGCCGAGACGTTCGACGCGATAATCGGGGCGACCCGCACCGCCGCGCTGACTGCCTACTATCACAGCCAGTACGACACCGAACGCCTCTGGCGGATGATCGATCGCGTGAGCGAAGACCGCGGCACCGAGTTCCACCGCGACTGCGTGCTGAACGACTTGAACGGTGCCGCGGTTCAGGTCCAGGCGGGGCACGCCGGCGGCTTGACGGAAAACAGTGACGCGGCGGATGCGATGTGGGACACGCGGCTGGTGTGGGCAGACGCCGATCCGCGCCCGTTGCTGTTCTATTTCGAGGTGTTCGGGCTGACCCGAACCGACGTGAGCCTGTCCGTGTGGGCCGACCAGAGCAGGTTTCCCGCCGCGGACGTCGAGGACTTCCTGTTCGCCGTCGAGCGGTTGCTAGTCGCCGCCGAGAGGCGGAATGTCCCGGCAGGCGATATCGGCGAACTGGCCGGCATAAGCCCGGTGGCCCGCGATGGGTCCTGGCGGCGGATCGACTCATGCTGGATCGAGATGCCGGCCGTCCAGCGGCTCCTGGACGACGTAGTCGCTTCGGAGCCGGGCATCGATGCCGCGCAGGTCTTCTACGCCCGTGATGTCGCCAGCACACGGGCCGCTGAGGTGCTTGTGGCCTACGTTTCGGCGCCCGGTAACCAGATAACTCCCCAGATCCTCCACGCGCAATGCCTGGAGCTGCTGGCCGACCGCCCTACCGCGATGACGCCCGCCTGGTACGTGATCTGCGACCGGGCTCCCGACGATCTGGCTCGCTTGGGGTTGTGGCGTCATCTGCCCGTCCGGGTCGAGGGCTCCGGTCGGACGTGAGCTGCCCGGCGATTAAGCAGGTGCTTAATGCTGACAAGACAAGCGAGACCGTTGACTGCCGACGGCGGGTCACCGGTGGGTGGCCCAGCGCTGCCCGCCGCATCCCGGAGTCGTTCTTCTCTAGACAGGCCGGCTGACCAGTGATGAGCAACTACACCGAATCCGGTCAGAGCCGGCGCCGCGTGCGGCTGACCCCCGTGCGGTCGATCCCGGTCGAGTTCGCCGGCGAGCGGGCCGGTGAGGGACCGCTTACCGTGGGTCAGCTCAACATCTACGCATGGGTGAGCGTGGCCCCGGACGACCTCTACGCGATCCTGCGCGTCGAACTCCCGGTACCGGCGCAGGTGTCGGTCGGCGCCGTGGCCGAGGCGATCGGGCTGCTGATCGCGCGGCACGAGAGCCTGCGCACCACCTACCTGCCCGGCGATCCGCCGCGGCAACGGGTCGCCGCGACCGGCCTCCAGCTGCTGGAGGTCTGCTCGCTCGGCGAGGGATGGTGGGGACCGCGCGACCGCCCCGTGGTGGCCGAGGCGCTCGTCCGGTGGCTGAGCGAGCCACTCGATCCGGGACGGCGCCCGGTACGCATGGCGGTGGCCATCGCCCCCGACGCGGACGATCAGGTCATCGCGTGCGCCGCCGCGTTCTCGCACGTGGCGGTGGACCACGACTCAATCGGGATCCTCCAGCGCGACTTCGCGGGCCTGCTGGGCAGTCCCGGTCCGCGGCAAGCCGGGCTGCCTGGCCACCAGCCGCTGGACCAGGCCGAGCTGGAGGCGACGCCGGCCGAGCGGCGCAAGGCTGAGGTGGCACTGGACCGCGTCCGGGAGCAGTCGCGTCGTATGCCTCGCTGCCTGTACGCGTTGCCCGGTGCCCGGACTATCGGCGAGTCACTGATAGTGGAGCTGTCCTCGGTGGCGTCCGCGATGGCCGTGCGGCGGGTAGCGGCACGCACCCGGACCAGCAGGACTAGCGTCGTGCTCGCGGCCATCTGCGCCGTGATCGCCCGCCGCGCCAACCATCGGGAGCTGGTGCTCCCCGTGTTGTCCAGCAACCGTTTCGAGCGCCACCTGGTGAACTACGTCGGCTCCCTGGCCCAGGGCTCCATCGCCACCATCTCGATCGCCGGGAGAAGTTTCGACGAACTGGCCCGCCACACCTGGAGCGCGGTGATGGAGGCGAGCCGGCACGCCAGGTACGACGGCGCCAAGAAGAACGCCATAGCCGAACTGATCGAACTCGAGCGGGGCCTGCGCCTGACGTACGGCCCGGTGTTCAACAGCCTGGTGCCTGAGTCGTGGTCCGGACTGACCGCGGGCGTCGGGTTCCAGCCCGACGAGATCGACGTCGCGCTCGCCCGGACCAAGCTGCGGTGGCGCCCGATGCCGGTCAGCGATATGCCGATCCGGTTCATCCTCAACCAGATCGACGGCTGCCTGCGGCTGGACGGATGGAGCGGCGACACCGGCCTGGTGCCGCGGGCCGAGCTGGAATCGGTGCTGACGGCCGTCGAACGCCTGCTAGTTGCCGCCGCGTACTGTGACGTGCCGGCCGGCCGGATGCCCGAAGCCATCAAGCTGGAGCCCCTCCCCGCCATCTCGGACCGGATGCTGGTCGACCACAGCTGGGTCGACGTCGCCGCCGTCCAGCGCCTGGTCGACGACGCCGTCACGCCAGCAGTGGCCCGTGTCTTCGCGTCCGCCGGCGGCCGCCCCCTGGTCGCCTACCTGACCGCCACCGACGCCGTCCGCACGCCGGAACAGGCACACGCCGCCTGCATGGCCGTCCTCGCGCACCACCCGACGGCCATTACCCCCTGCTATTACGTCATCTGCCGCACCGCACCAGCCGGCCCGTCCGATCCCGCCGCCTGGCCCCCGCCCCTGGCCACCGGCACCGGCCGCACCCGATATGGCGGCTGAGCAGAGATGAGCGCGCGGACCGGTCAGCGCCGCCGGCGTCGCGTGCGGCTGACCCCGTTGCGGTCGATCCCGGTCGGGTTCACCGGCGAGCGGGCCGGCGAGGGACCGCTCACCTTGGGCCAGCTCGGCATGTACATGTGGCTTAGCGACGTGCCCGACCACGTCTACGCGTTCCTGTGCGCGGAACTCCCGGTGCCAGATGTGGTGTCCGCCGGCGACGTGGCCGAGGCGACCGGGATGCTGATCGCGCGGCACGAGGGCCTGCGCACCACCTACCTGCCCGGCCATGTGCCCGGTGAGCGGCCGCGCCAGCGGGTCGCGGCGGCCGGCGGCCTGCTGCTGGAAGTCTGCTCGCTCGGCGAGGGACAGTGGGGACCACCCGACCGCCCCGCTGTAGCCGAGGCACTCGTCCAGTGGCTGCGCGAGTCACCCGGCCCGGGACCGGGTCTGGTGCGCGTGGCCGTGGCCATCGCTCCCGAAGCGGGCGACGGGGTCATCGCGTGCGCCGCCGCGTTCTCGCACCTGGCGGTGGACTACGACGCGATCGGGATCCTCAAGCGCGACTTCGCCGGCCTGCTCGGCGATCCCGCGCGACGGCCGGGCGGGCGGCCGGCCCGTCAGCCGCTGGACCAGGCCGAGCTGGAGGCGACGCCGGCCGAGCGGCGCCGGGCGGAGGCGGCGCTGCAGTACCTGCGGGAGCAATCGTGGCGGATCCCGCGCTGCCTGTACGCGCTGCCGGGCGCCCAGCCCAGCGGCGAGTCGCTGGTGGTGGAGCTGTCGTCACCGGCCGCCGCGATGGCCGTGCGGCGGATAGCGGCGCGTACCCGGACCAGCCGGTCCAGCGTCGTGCTCGCCGCCGTCTGCGCCGTGATCGCCCGCCGCACAGGCTACCGGGAGCTGGTGTTCCCGGTATTGTCCAGTAACCGTTTCGAACGCCACCTGGTGAACTACGTCGGCTCTTTGGTCCAGAGCACCGTCGTCACCGTCGGGACCGGCGGGAGAAGTTTCGATGAGCTGGCCGGCCACACCTGGACCACGGTGATGCAGGCGAGCCGGCACGGCAGGTACGACACGGCCAAGCGGGCTGCCAAAGACGAACTGACCGAGCACGAACGGGGCCTGCGCTTCAACTACGATCCGATGTTCAACAGCCTGGTCCCTGAATCATGGTCCGGACTCACCGCGGGTGTCGGGTTCGGGCCCGAGGAGATCGGCGTCGCGCTCGCCAGGACCGAGCTGCGGTGGCGCCCGATGCCAGTCAGCGGAACGCCGTTCCAGATCCGCCTCAACCGAATCGACGGCTGCCTGCGATTGGACGTATGGAGTGCTCTGGTGCCCCGGGCCGAACTGGAGTCGATGCTGCTGGCGGTCGATCGCCTGCTGGTAGCAGCGGCGCACGCGGACATCGCCGCCGGCGATCTGCCCGGACTCATCGGGCTGGAGCCTCTCGCCAGCCCGGACCGGATACTGGTCGACCACAGCTGGGTCGACGTCACCGCCGTGCAGCACCTGGTCGACGACGCCCTCACGCCAGCAGTGACCCGCGTCTTCGCCTCAGCCGGCGGCCGCCCCCTGGTCGCCTGCCTGACCGCCGCCGGCACCATCCGCACGCCGCAACAGGCACATGCCCGCTGCATGGCCGCCCTCGCCCGCCACCCCACGGCCATCACCCCACGCCACTACGTCATCTGCCGCACCGCACCGTCAAATCCAGCCGACCTCACCGCGTGGCCCCCGCCCCTGGCTACCGGCACCGGCCGCGCTTGAACCACTCAGCGGTGCCGGAAGCCGGGCGCTGATGGCGGTTCGGCAGTCTGGGAGGAGGCTGTCCGCGGCCGTGTTTCGTATGTTGTCCTCGGCAGCAGGAGCGCGTTATCACCAGAGCACCCGTTTCGAAGTGAAAGAACTGGCCGAGATCAATATGGTGCCTATGGCCCGTCTGGCCGGCACGCTGCGCGAACTGCCCGGCTGACCGGTGATGAGCACCGGCACCGAGACCGGTCAGCGTCGCCGGCGTCGCCTGCGGCTGACCCCGATCCGAGCGATCCCGGCCGAGTTCGCCGCGGAGCGCGCCGGCGAGGGACCGCTCACCTTGGGCCAGCTCAGCATCTACGCATGGGTGAGCCGGACCCCGGACGACCTCTACGCGATCCTGCGCGCCGAACTCCCGGTGCCGGCCGCGGTGTCCGCCGGCGACGTGGCCGAGGCGGCCGGGGCGCTGATTGCCCGGCACGAGAGCCTGCGCACCACCTACCTGCCCGGCGATCCGCCCCGCCAGCGGGTCGCCGCGGCCGGCGTCCAGCTGCTGGAAGTCTGCTCGCTCGGCGAGGGACACTGGGGGTCCCGGGACCGGCCGGCGGCAGCCGAGGCACTCATCCAGTGGCTACGCGAGTCATCCGGCCCGGGACCGGGTCCGCTGCGGATGGCGGTTGCCGTCGCTCCCGACATGGGCGACCGGGTCATCGCGTGCGCCGCCGCGTTCTCGCACCTGGCCGTGGACCACGACGCGATCGAGATCCTCAAGCGCGACTTGGCCGGCCTGCTGAGCAAACCCGCGCGACGGCCGGCCGCCCGGCCCGGCTACCAGGCCGCGCGAGGGCCGACCGGCCGGCGTCGCCTTTCCCTCGGGCACCAGCCGCTGGACCAGGCCGAACTGGAGGCGACGCCGGCCGAGCAGCGCAGAGCAGGCGCGGCACTGGGCTACCTGCGGGAGCAGTCGCGGCGGATTCCGCACTGCCTGTACACGTTGCCAGGCGCCCGGGCCAGCGGTGAATCACTGGTGGTAGAGCTGTCCTCGGTGGCCGCCGCGATGGCCGTACGGCGGGCAGCCGCACGCACCCGGACCAGCCGGTCCAGCGTGGTCCTCGCGGCCATCTGCGCCGTGATCGCGCGCCGCTCCGGCTACCGGGAGCTGATTTTCCCCGTGTCGTCCAGCAACCGTTTCGAGCGGCAGCTGGTGAACTACGTCGGCTCCCTGGCCCAGAGCAGCATCGCCGCCGTCCAGATCGCCGGGAGAAATTTCGATGAGCTGATCCGCCACACCTGGATGAGGGTTGCCCAGGCGAGCCGGCACGGCAGGTACGACGAGCTCAAACGCGCTGCCATGGACAAACTGACCGAGCACGAACGAGGCCTGCGCTTCAACCCCGACCCCTTGTTCAACAGCCTGGTCCCGGAATCGTGGTCCGGGCTCACCGCGGGCGTCGGGTTCCGGCCCGAGGAGATCGACGTCGCCCTCGCCAGGACCGGGCTGCGGTGGCGGCCGATGCCATTCAGCGCAACGCCGATCCGGTTCACCCTCAGCCAGATCGACGGCTGCCTGCGGCTGGACGGATGGAGCGGTGACACCGGCCTGGTGCCGCGGACCGAAGTGGAGTCGGTGCTGCTGGCCGTCGAACGCCTGCTGGTCGCCGCCGCACACGGCGACGTGCCCAGCGGCCAGATGCCCGGACTCATCGGGCTGGAGCCCTTCGCCAGCCCGGACCGGATACTGATCGACCACTGCCGGGTCGAGATAGCCGCCGTGCAGCACCTGGTCGAAACTGCCGCCGCGCCAGCCGCGGCCCGTGTCTTCGCCTCGGCCGGAGGCAGGCTGCTGGTCGCCTACCTGACCGCCACCGGCACCGTCCGCACACCGCGACAGGCACACGCCGCCTGCATGGCCGCCCTCGCACACCACCCGACGGCCATCACCCCGCGCCACTACGTCATCTGCGGCACCGGGCCGGCCGACCCAGCCGACCCCACCGCCTGGCCCGAACCCCTGGCCGCCGGCACCGGCCGCGACTGAAAACCACCCAGCCGGGTTACCGGTACGGGGCGAGGCCTGGCGGTGAGGCCTGGGCTGAGGCTAAAGCTGGCGCCAGTCCTGGCCGGGGTCGCTGACGGCGCCGGCCAGGATCCGCGTGATCCCATCGGTCCAGCCCTGCACCGTACTTGCCTCGAATTCGTCGAGGTTGAACTGCACCATGCCGAGCAGCGGGCCGTCCGGCACCATGGCCAGGTACCACACCGTGCCGCCGCCGGGGAGGTCGTGGGTCTCCGAATCCTGCGGCAGGCGTTCGTCGAGCCCCTCGGCCCCCTCGGCGATGGGGAGGATCAGCTCGTCGTCCGAAGGAGGCGAGGTGTCCGAGATGAGGAACTGTGCCATCCGCGTGTCCTCGCGTGACCTGATGTAGTCAGGGAACCTCTGTTCGAGCAAGCCGGCCGGGAGCTCGTTCGCCATGGCATCGATGAACGTATCCCTGGTTTTCATAACGACATCGCGGAAGCTCGTGCAGTCAGCGATCTCGGTCCGGAACGGAACGACGTTGAGGAACAACCCCATGGTGTTATGAAACTCGAGCTCGTTCCTGCCTGAGGTGACGGCTTTCACCGTCAGGTCGGTGGCCTCGCTGAGCTGGTTCGCGAGCACGTAAACGGCCGAGAGCAAGACCATGAACAAGGTGCCCCGGGCGGCGTTCGCGAGATCGGTCGCGCCGGCCATGATGTCCGCCTCGATGCTGAACACGTGCAGCGAGTACGGTCTGGAATACCGCTCCGGGCGCCCGTGGTCGTTCGGGATGACGAATTCCCGCGCTCCGTCGAGCTTGCCCGCCCAGTAGCTGAGCGCTCCCTCGTCGTCCGTGCTGCCGGCGCTGGCCCGCTGCCACTCGACGTACTCGCGGTACTGCCGCATCTGCGGCAGCTTCGGCGTGGTGCCACTGACCCTGGCGGCGTAAAACGTCCCGAGGTCGCGGAGGATCACCAGGAACGACCAGCCGTCAGAGACCGAATGGTGCACGGTCAGGACCAGTGCGCTATCCCGGTCGTCGAACCGGGCGAGCGTCGCCTTCGTCAGTGGCACCTCACGGGTGCTCATCGTGCCGGTTACGGCCTCGGCGATCTGCTCCTGGATGACCATGTCCCTGGACTTGCCGGTGGCCGGCGACAGATCCCTCACCTCCAGCGGTACCGGGCACGGCGGGAACACCTCTTGGTACGGCGGGTCGCCATCCCTGACCACCACGGTGCGCAGCAGTTCATGGCGCGTGACCACGTCGTCGAGCGCGCCCTGGAGCACGGCGAGATCCACCTGGCCGGTGATGCGGAGCGCGGAAACCAGCACGTACCGGTCGCCGAACGGCCCGCCCCCGTCACCCTTGTCCATGGTGAGGAACCATTCCTGGGTGAAGGACAGCGGGTACCGCTTCGATTCCTGGTCGTGCGCGACTGAGGTGTCCGTCATTGCCGTAACTCCCTTACCTCGCCTGGTTACCTGCGCGTCACCTATCTGGTCGAGGCGGCGGACCAGCTGCCGGTCACACCCTCACGCTCGTAGCGCGCACAGGCCACCGCACCTCGTTCGTTGCGCGGGCTGGCGGGTGAGGCGGGCCATGGCCGCGCAGCCGCGTGTTCGCAATCGGTGAGGTGGGTGCTGCGGTGGGTGGCTGGCACGCTGGGGGAGGTTTCGGCAGTTGAGCGCTGCTGAAGGTGAGGGAGGGGCGGCCGATGTCGCAGGCCGGGGCCAGACACCGGGTCGGGCTTGCGGGGACGTCGTGGAGCGTGTGGCGGGACGTGTGCGTGCGCAGCGCCGGTTTCCCCGCGGAGATGGTGCTGGCCATCTGCGATGGGCAGCTGGCGCGCGCCGCCGATCTAACGGCGGCCGACCCGGCCGCCTATGCCGCCGTTTACGCCGCCGCTACCGAACGGCTGTCTCGCGGTGTCGCCGGCATCTACGCTGACCCGGTCTTCCGGGAGGCGCTCACCTGGCAGAACCCCGGACTGGCGCAGCGGTTGCGGGATTCGGGAGTGGGCACGTCGCGGCGGTCCAAGGATCGCGGCCGTGAGCTGGTGGTCGCGAGTTATCTGCAGCGGTATTGCCTGAAGAATGACACGATCGGGTTTTTCGGTCCGGTTGGCTGGGCGGTGGTGGCGCCGGGCGCTGCGGGGCTGGTGGTGGTGCCGGGGGAACAGGTGATCGCGCGCCGGG
>DASXDG010000390.1:0-31635 GCA_036490795.1 Streptosporangiaceae bacterium | reverse complement strand
GGGGGTCGCTAGACTTGCTCCCGACCCCCCGCACGGCGTTTATCCCGCCAACCCCCCCAGGGCCGGAAGGCAGCAAGGGTACGCGGGCTCTGATGGGTGTGCGGGGGGTCCTGACATTCTTCGGTGGGGATGAACTCATGGCATCAGCGGAGTCCAGCGGCCAGAGCCCGGCCAGTCTGGCCCTGTACCGGAAGTACCGCCCGGCCACGTTCGCCGAAGTCAAGGGCCAGGACCACGTCACCGGCCCGCTGATGAGGGCGCTGAGCACCGGCCGGATCAACCACGCTTACCTGTTCAGCGGTCCGCGCGGCTGCGGCAAGACGTCCAGCGCGCGCATCCTCGCCCGGTCGCTGAACTGCGTCAAAGGTCCGACTCCCGAGCCTTGCGGCGTCTGCGAGTCCTGCATTGCCCTGGCGCCGAGCGGGCCGGGCAGCATCGACGTGATGGAGATCGACGCGGCCTCGCATGGTGGTGTCGACGACGCGCGTGAGCTGCGCGAGCGGGCTTTCTACACCCCGGTGTCCGGGCGCTTCAAGATCTACATCATCGACGAGGCGCACATGGTCACCCAGCAGGGCTTCAACGCCCTGCTGAAGCTGGTGGAGGAGCCGCCGTCGCACCTGAAGTTCATCTTCGCCACGACCGAGCCGGAGAAAGTCATCGCGACGATCAGGTCGCGGACGCACCACTACCCGTTCCGGTTGATGGCGCCCTCGGTGATGCGCGAGATCATGCAGGACATCCTCCGCTCGGAGGGGGTGACGGTCGAGGATCCCGTGCTGCCGCTGGTGATCAGGGCGGGGGCAGGCTCGGCCCGCGACACGCTGTCGGTGCTCGACCAGTTGCTGGCCGGCGCCGATGAAGGCGGCCTTAGCTATGAGCGCGCGGTGTCGCTGCTCGGCTTTACTGACGACAGCCTCCTGGACGAGATCGTCGCCGCGTTCGCCGCCAGGGATGGCGCGGCGGTGTTCGGCGTGATCAACCGGGTGATCGAGGGTGGACACGAGCCGCGCAGGTTCGCCACCGACCTGCTGGACCGGCTGCGCGACCTGATCGTGCTGGCCGCCGTTCCCGACGCCGCGCAGACAGGGCTGCTCGACCTGCCGCCTGACCGCGCCGAGCGCATGGCCGCGCAGGCGACGGCGTTCGGCCAGGCGGGGCTGACCCGCGCCGCCGAGATCGTCAGCAACGGGCTGGATCAGATGCGCGGAGCCACCTCGCCGCGACTGCTGCTTGAGCTGATGTGCGCGCAGGTACTGCTCCCCGCCGTCGCGGCCGACGAGGCCTCGCTGCTGGCCCGCCTGGAGAAGCTGGAGAGCATTTCTTCAGAACAGGCAGTGGTGCATCCCCAAGGGCGCCCTGCTTCCGCCCCGGCGCCGGCGGCCGCACCCGAGACTCGATCAGCTCCGGAATCTCGTCCAGCGGCGGAGTCGCGCCCGGCGGCGGCCGCCCCCGCAAGCGCCGCCCCGGCGAGCGGGTCCCCGGCGGACATGCTCCGGGCGCGCTGGCCGGAAGTGCTTGAGGCGATCAAGCGCGAGCGCCGCGTGGCCTGGATGATCCTCAGCAACGCGACGGTCGATTCGCTGGTGGACGGCATCCTCACGCTCAGGTTCGCCCGCGAGGGCGACCTCAAGGGTTTCAGCACCAGCGGCTGCGACGCTGACCTCAAGCGGGTGCTGAGCGAACAGTTCGGCACGAACGCGATGGTCAAGGGGATGACGGGTGGTGCGCCGCCCAGCGCTCCGCCACGCAGCGCCGCAGAGCCAGCCGCCCCGGCACCGGTTCGCCGCGACCCCAAGCCGCGCGATGACCTGCCGCCGCCTCCCGAGGAATCGTTCGCGCCTGATGACGAACCCGACGATGAGCCGCTGCCGCCCGGGCCACCCGAACTGACCGGCGTGGACCTGCTCACTCGCGAGCTCGGTGCGCGGATCATTAGCGAGATCGAGACGTCGTAGGCTTGCCACATGGACCCACAGATGGACATGCAGCAGATCCTCGCCGCGGCGCAGCAGATGCAAGAGCAGCTGATGAGTGCTCAGCAGCAGCTGGCCGACGCCGAGGTTACCGGAACGGCGGGTGGCGGCCTGGTCACGGCCACTGTCAACGGCCAGGGTGAGCTGATTGACCTCAGCATCGGTGCTGCCGCGATCGAGGCCGAGGACCCGGAGGAGACCGCGAAGACGGTCGCCGACCTGGTGCTCGCCGCGGTCCGTGCCGCGTACGGAGCGGCGGAGGACCTGCAGCAGCAGAAGATGGGCCCGTTCGCGGCAGCCTTTTCCGGTGGCGGCCTGCCGGGCATGCCGGGTGGCCTTGATCTGCCGGGAGGGCTGGGCATCCCGAACCTCGGCTCGGGCTCCGAGGACGACCCGGAGCGCTGACATGTACGAAGGGGTGATCCAGAACCTCATCGACGAGCTCGGGCGCCTGCCCGGGGTCGGCCCCAAGGGTGCGCAGCGGATCGCCTTCTACCTGCTGGCCGCCGACCAAACCGATGTAAGGCGGCTGGCCGATGCGCTGATCGAGGTGACCGAGAAGGTCAGGTTCTGCCGGACCTGCGGGAACGTTGCCGAGGCCGACGAATGCCGGATTTGTTCCGATGTCAGGCGCGACCCCACGGTGATCTGCGTTGTGGAGGAGCCCAAGGACGTCGCCGCGGTGGAGAAGATCCGCGAGTTCCGTGGCCGGTACCACGTGCTCGGCGGCGCGATCAGCCCGATCGACGGGGTGGGCCCGGATGAGCTGAGGATCAAGGAACTGATGACCAGACTTGCCGACGGGACGGTCACCGAGCTGATCCTGGCGACGGATCCGAACCTCGAGGGCGAGGCAACCGCCTCGTACCTGGCCAGGCTGCTAAAGCCGATGGGCCTGAGGGTGACCCGGCCGGCCAGCGGTCTGCCGGTAGGCGGTGATCTGGAATATGCCGACGAGGTCACGCTGGGCAGGGCCTTTGAGGGACGGAGGCAGATCGATGCCTGAGGGCTCTGCCGCTGACAGCGGCCAGGGCGTCGGCTGGCAGCCGCTCGCGGACCAGATCGGTGTGAACGCCAAGAACTTCGTGGACGGCGTGGCGGCGCTGGCCACCGGCCAGGCCCGTGACCAGGCCGTTTCCATGCTGCTGCTTGAGGTATCCCAGATCCTGCTGGCCGGCGCTCAGCTGGGCGCCAGCCGGGATGTGATCCCGCCGGGCAACTGGGAACCGGCCGTCGGAGCCGATCCCGACCTGGACGAGTTGCGTACCGGGCTGGCCAGGCTGCTCGGCCCGTGCGACGAGTACGCCGAGGTGTTCGACCCGTACAAGGACACCACCAGCCTGCCGTTCCGGGTCTCCGATGACATCGCCGCTGTGGCCGCCGACCTGATCCACGGGCTCAAGCACTACCAGGCGGGCCGGTCGCTGGAGGCGCTGTGGTGGTGGCAGTACTCGTACGTGAATCACTGGGGGACTCACGGCGGGGCGGCGCTGCGGGCGCTGCACGCGCTCATCGCGCACGCCAGCCTTGACGTTACTGAGGAGCGCACTACGGGCTGACCGGCTACACTCTGGCCACGTGGCCCTTGTCGTGCAGAAATACGGTGGATCTTCGGTCGCTGACGCCGACGGCATCAAACGGGTAGCCAGACGGATCGTCAGCACGCGTAAAGCCGGGCATGACGTGGCCGTCGTGGTGTCCGCCATGGGCGACACCACCGATGACCTCATCGACCTGGCTAATCAGGTGACCCCGGTGCCGCCCGGCCGCGAACTAGACATGTTGCTGACCGCCGGGGAACGCATCTCGATGGCGCTGCTGGCCATGGCGATCGCCAGCCTGGGCAGTGAGGCGCGATCCTTCACCGGCTCTCAGGCCGGTGTGATCACCGATGCCGAGCATGGCCGGGCGCGGATCATCGACGTCACCCCCGGCCGGATTTCCACGGCGCTAGCGGAGGGGTTCATCCCCATCGTGGCCGGATTCCAGGGCGTGTCCCAGACCACGAAGGACATCACGACGCTCGGCCGGGGCGGCTCAGACACCACGGCGGTGGCACTCGCCGCGGCCCTGCATGCCGACGTGTGCGAGATCTACACCGACGTGGACGGGATCTTCACCGCCGACCCCAGGATCGTGCGGAACGCGCGGAAGATCCCCACGATCAGCTACGAGGAAATGCTGGAGATGGCGGCGTGCGGAGCGAAGATCCTGCACTTGCGCTGCGTGGAGTACGCCCGGCGTTATGGGGTGCCGATTCACGTGCGGTCATCGTTCAGCGACAGGGAAGGGACCTGGGTGACCGGGCACGCGAGCACGGAGGACACCGGCATGGAGCAGGCCATCATCTCTGGAGTGGCGCACGACCGCAGCGAGGCGAAGATCACCGTCGTGGGCGTGCCCGACCAGGTAGGAGCGGCGGCCAATATCTTCAACGCGATCGCCGAATCGGGCATCAACATCGACATGATCGTGCAGAACGTGTCGGCGGTGGCGACCGGGCGGACCGACATCTCGTTCACGCTGCCGTGCGACGACGGCAAGCGGGCGGCGGAGGCGCTCGACCGCCTGAAAGGCTCGGTGGGCTTCGAGACGGTGCTGTACGACGACAGGATCGGCAAGATCTCGCTGATCGGGGCCGGCATGCGGTCCCACCCCGGAGTCACGGCCACGTTCTTCGGCGCGCTCGCCGCGTCCGGCGTGAACATCGAGATGATCTCCACGTCGGAGATCAGGATCTCGGTGATCGTCGACCAGACCCAGATCGACCAGGCGGTAGCCGCGACCCATAAGGCGTTCGACCTCGACTCGGACCAGGTCGAGGCGGTTGTGTACGGAGGGACCGGCCGGTGAGCGGCAAGCCGTCCCTCGCGGTCGTCGGAGCGACCGGTGCCGTCGGCACGGTCATGCTCGACCTGCTGTCGAGCCGTGCCAACGTGTGGGGAGAGATCAGGCTGGTCGCCTCGCCCCGGTCGGCGGGCCGCGCGCTCGCCGTACGCGGCGAGAAGGTCGAGGTCCTGGCGCTGAATGAGGACGTCTTCGACGGTGTGGACGTCGCGATGTTCGACGTGCCCGACGAGGTGTCCGCGCGCTGGGCTCCGGTTGCGGCCGCGCGCGGCGCGGTGGCCGTCGACAACTCCGGGGCCTTCCGGATGGACCCGGACGTGCCGCTGGTGGTGCCCGAGGTCAACCCCCAGGATGTGGCCGCGCGTCCTAAGGGAATCATCGCGAACCCGAACTGCACCACGCTGTCGATGGTGGTGGCGCTGGGCGCGCTGCACCACGCGTTCGGCCTGAAGGAAGTGGTCGCGGCCTCCTATCAGGCCGCTTCCGGTGCTGGCCAGGCCGGCATCGACACGCTCTACGCGCAACTGGACAAGGTGGCGGGCACCAGGACGCTCGGCCAGCGCGCGGGTGACGTACGGTCCGCCGTCGGTGATGATCTCGGTGTGTTTCCCGCGCCGCTGGCGCTGAACGTGGTGCCGTGGGCCGGTTCGCTCAAGGAAGACGGCTGGGCCTCGGAGGAGCTGAAGGTCCGCAACGAGTCGCGGAAGATCCTCGGGCTGCCGTCGCTCAAGGTTTCCGCGACCTGCGTCCGGGTGCCGGTGGTGACCACGCACTCGGTCGCCGTGCACGCGGTCTTCGGCAGGCCGGTGACGCGGCGGGACGCGTGGGAAGTCCTGCGCGCAGCCCCGGGTGTGGTAGTCGTGGACGATCCGGCTGCCGGGGAGTTCCCGACGCCGGCCGACGTCGTGGGCACCGACCCGACCTGGGTCGGACGGGTCAGGCAGTCGCTTGACAACCCGCACGCGCTCGACTTCTTCGTCTGCGGCGACAACCTGCGCAAGGGCGCGGCGCTGAACACGGCGCAGATCGCCGAACTCGTCGCCGCGGAGCTAGCTGGGACGTTATGCGCCGGGCGGGGGGAGGTTTCGGGGGCAGCGTGGTGATCTCGGTGGTCGCGACCGTGCTGCTGCTTGTCGCGATCACCGGCGCGCGGCGGCCGATGCGGCCGCAGAACTCGGGTGCGCCGCCGTGGCCAGCGCCGCATTCCGCGGCGGCGGGTGTGCAGATGGCCGGGCTGTCACTCAGCGCGGCGCCGGGGCAGGTGACTCGCTACGCGGTTCACCTTGACGTGCTGCGGAACGGCAAGACGGTGCCGGTACCGGCCGGGGTCGGTATCGACTGGACGGCCCATGAGACCGCTCCGCTTTACACCAGCGACGGCAGCGGCGTGATTCACGTCGCCGCGGACGCGACGGCGCCGCGTTTCACGCTCGGCGAGTTCTTCGACGAGTGGCAGGTGCCGCTCAGCAACGCCAGTGCCTTCGTCGACGGCTCCAGGTACAGCGGCGATCCTGGCGCGATCGTTCTGGTTCCTCATCAGGAGATCGCGGTCACCTTCGGCTCGCCCGCGCCCAGCATTGCGGACACGTACGCCTTTCCCCCGGGAGTGTGACGGCATGCGGCGGACATCCCCGTCGTCGGTGCTGTTCAGCACCTACAACATGCTGAACTTGATCCCCGGTGAGAGCCCGCACTACGCCGCGATCGTGTCGGTGATCGGTTCGCTCGGCACCGACGTCATCGCCGTGCAGGAGATCCTCGCGCCGGATCCGGAGACCGCTGCGTTCCGGCTGATGCACCTGGCGCGGGACACCGGAATGCGCTGCGCGGTACCCGGCCCGGATGGCAGCGTCGCCGCGGTGGCGTTCGGCGGGCACGGCTATCATGCCGGCTTGATGTGGCGAGACGGGATAGAGGCGGTGCCGGGATCGCTGTACCGCCTCGGAGCCCGCGACTTCTGGCACGGGCTCGCCATGGTGACCTTGGATGTCGGCGGCACGCTGGTCCAGCACGGGACGTTCCACGCGAGCCCCTTCGGCCGGGTGCTCCGGGCGGACCAGAACGAGCGGCTGGTCGCGGCGGTCACCCGCAGGGCGGAAGTGGCGCCCGCGTTGATCGGCGCGGACTGGAACACGGTGTGCGCCGACCGGATCGAAGCCGCCGACGGCTCGTGGCGGCTCTATGAACCCGCGGACCCGTATGCCGGCGTGCCCTGGTTCGATGACCTGATCCACCAGTGTGAGTGGGACTACGACCAGGCCGGCGCGCGGCGGCACTGGGCGGACCGGCGGGCGGGAGACGTGCTGTGGGCAGGCGGCCTGCATGACGCGGCCGCGGTAACCAGCGCGCCGTGGCAGCCCTCGGCGGGTCATTACCAGGACGACGTGTACGCGGCGCACGGGGTGCGGCGCCGGATCGACGCGGTGCGCGTGACCGGGCAGCTGATCCCGGCGCTGCGAGGACACGAGGTGTTCAGCTCCGCGGACGCGGTCGCCGCGTCCGATCACCTGCCCGTCACGGTGGAGTACCTGCCCTCGGCCACGCACTCTTGAGCTACCCGTAAGGACTATCCTTGCCGATTTGGCGGATCTATCGGCTCTTGTGCCGGTATAACGGGTAGCGGAGGCGGGTAGCTCAAAGGAGGATCGTGCCTGGCGGATAGCCACACACCACGCGCCGGAGGGTCGTTGTCTCCGGGCGGCGTCCGGTAGCCCCGTGTCCGTTATATGGACGGCCAGTTCTGGCCTTACGTCATTGATGTCATGAATTCTGGGCAGGTGAAGCTTCGCGGTCACCTGCTTTAGCGGGCTGCTCCCGGGCGAACATCTTCCGTTTACCGTTTTGCCGCGAAAGCGTTATTGATCCTGATAGAGTCGCCTAACTCATGAGCGCGACAAGAGATAGCCAGCCGGGGTTGCGGGGCGTCGCAATTGGCCTTCTCTACCACGAATCTGAGGAGGTAAGCGTGGCACGGACCAGTGGTCGTGCGCGCAATCGGCACAGCGCGCCGAGGTACAGCGCACGTGCCGGTGCCCCGGGCCCCGCCGCCGAGCACCGCTCCAAGATCATGGCAGCACTTGTCGCCGGTGTGGCCGCGGTCGTGCTTGTCCTGAGCATGACCAGCGGGGGGCATCACATCGATGCCGTCACTCAGCGCTTCATGCTTTACTACGCAGGTGTTTTCGCGCTTATCGGGCTGACCGCGTCGGTCACTGTCGGCCTGGTCGCGACCGACCGGGTGTTCCTGACCCCGGGTCACCGCGTGATGGCGCAGGCCGTGCACCGCGCCGTTTCCTTCGGGGCTCTGGCTTTTCTCATCGTGCACATCGTGACCGAGATACTGGCGCAGCGTGTTCACGTGATCGACGCGTTCGTGCCGTTCCTTTCGCCATTCCGGACTTTCTACCTCGGGCTCGGCACAATAGCCTCTGACCTCATTCTCCTTCTCGTCATAACGAGCATTCTCCGTAAGCGGTTCACCGCGCACGGTAAAGCCTGGCGCTGGCGGGCCATCCATTACACGTCGTACGCGTCTTTCGTATTCGGCGTGCTGCATGGCCTGATGGCCGGCCGGTCCGCCAAACCGTACGTAGACTGGAGCTACGGTTTGGCGATCGCGCTGGTCGCATTCGGGCTCATGGTCAGGTACCTGGCAATATCGATGCGCCCGAAGGAGAACCTGAGCGTCGCGCCGGGTAAGGCCGGCGGGAGCACCTCGCCGCTGCACGCCGCCGCGCTCGGCATCGCGCAGGCGCGACTGGGCGGAACCGTGCAGGTGCTGCCCGCCGGGGCGGGAACGGGCGCCGCCGCACATGTGCAGATCGGATCCAGCGGGTTCACCCCGCTCAGTGCCCCGTCTTACGCCGACGGTTACGGACCCGGTTACGGGCCTAATTACGGGCAGGGTGAGGTGGCCAGCCTGCCCGCGCCGTCGCGGCAGCCGCTCTACGAAGCCGGATATGTAGGACCGCCCCGGTTTGAGGGGGCGCCGCGCGGCGGTACCGGTCCGATGCCGCGGGTGGTTACGGGGCCAATGCCTCGCCTCGCGGATTCCGGGCCCATACCGCGCGTGGCGGACCCGGGTCCGATGCGCAGGGTGACGGACTCGGGTCCGATGCCGCGGATCGCGGACTCCGGCCCCATGCCGCGCATCGACACCGGCCCGCTGCCGCGCGCGGCCACAGGCCCCATCCCGCGGATTGACACCGGACCCATCCCGCGTGCCGCCACGGGGCCGATCCCGCGGATTGACACCGGCCCTATCCCGCGTGCCGCCACGGGACCGATCCCGCGCATCGACACTGGCGCCTTCCCGCGAGCGGGAACGGGTCCGCTGCCCCGGGTGGGCTCCGGCCCCATGCCGCGGCCCGGGCAGGGAACGCCGCGCCGCGCTCCCGCCGCACCCGGGCCCCGCTCCGGCCAGCGTGCGGACCGCCGGGGCGCGGACGACCGCCAGCGGACGGATGGCCAGCGCACGGACCGTCAGCGGGCAGATGGCCAGCGGGCAGATAACCAGCGCGGTGCTGGCCAGCGTGGGGCCGCGGGCCAGCGCCCTGGGGACCAATACCAGGCCGACCGGTATCCGGCCGATAGGTACCGGGGCGGGCAGCATCCGGGCGGTCAGTACCAGGAAGACCGGCGCCCCGAGGACTCCGGCCAGAACCCGGCAGCGAGTCCGGCTCAGGGGTCCGGCCGGCCTGCGCAGCGGCCGGATCCCGGCCGCGGCCGGCATCGTGACCAGGGCCCGCCAGATCCCAGGCGGCGTGATTCATCGGGACGCAGGGGTGATACATGGCAATGAGCCAGGGCAGTGGGCTGGACGCACCGGAGATCATGCGGATCGGCGCGGCACGGCTTACGGCCGGCCTTGACCGCATGCCGAGGCTTGATCTCGACGCGCACCGCGATGTTTTCGGCCCGTTGCCGCGGCTGTCCGCCGTGGACCTCATCTCGATGGCCGAGGCCGTCGACCTGCGCGGGCAAGGCGGTGCGGCGTTCCCTTTCGGGCGTAAGGTCAGGGCGGTCCTCGAGTCCGCCGAGGCGAAGGACTGCCCGACCATCGTCGTGATCAATGCGACCGAGGGCGAGCCAGGCAGCGTCAAGGACAAGATGCTGATGATCCGCTCGCCCTACCTCGTCCTCAGCGGCGCCGCGCTGGCCGCGGAGGCCATCGGCGCTGAGGAGATCATCGTCGGCGTGGCAGGCAACGAACTCGCCAACAGGTCGATCGAGGCGGCTATCGCGGCCGAACCTGGCTTGCGCAAGCTAGCCCGCGTCATCCAGGTGCCGGAGCGTTTCATTTCCGGTGAATCCGGCGCGCTGATCCGCGGCATCAACGGCAAGCGCCCGGTGCCGCCAGGGCGAAAGGTTCTCGCCAGCGATTCCGGCGTGGATGACCTGCCCACCTTGCTGTCCAACGCGTCCACCTTCGCGCAACTGGCAGTGCTGGCCCTGCTCGGTCCGGAACGCTTCGCGGCGGTGGGCACCCCGGAGGAGCCGGGCACCGTGCTGCTGAGCGTGGGCGGCTCGGCCGGCCAGCCCGCCGTGGTCGAGGTACCGACGGGCATTCCGCTGGCAGCGGTGCTGGATATCTGCCTAGCGCCGGCCGGTGACGGCGTGCTCGTCGGCGGCTATCACGGCATGTGGCTGCCGGCCGAGACGGCGTACGCCGTGCCGGTGTCCCGCGCGGGGCTGGCCGCCGTCGGTGGCACGCTCGGGTCAGGGATCGTGCTGCCGCTCGGCGACGGCACCTGCCCGCTCGGCGAGGTTTCCCGCATCGCCAGCTACCTGGCCGGCGAGTCCGCCGGGCAATGCGGCCCGTGCAAGCTCGGGCTGCCGTCGATCGCACGCGCGCTCGCGGCGCTCGTTGACGGCTCGGGTGGCATCGAGGCTCTTGACGTGGCCCGGCGCGCCGCGGCCGGCGTGACCGGCCGCGGCGCGTGCGCGCATCCGGACGGCGTCACCAGGTTCGTCCTGTCCGCGCTCGACGTGTTCACCGAGGACCTGGCCGCGCATGTGTTCCACTCGTCGTGCGGGCGGCCGGTGCGCGGCGTCCTGCCGCTGCCAGACAGCCCGGAAGCGCAAGCGCAGAAGCGGCTCATCGTCGACTGGACACGCTGCGGCGGGCATGGCCTGTGCGCTCACCTGATCCCGGAGATCATCCACTTGGATGACCAGGGCTACCCGGTCATGCTCAACATCCCGGTGCCTGGCTGGCTGGAGAAGGACGCACAGCACGCGGTGCACATGTGCCCCGCGCTCGCACTGCGGCTGGCCAGCCCCGCCCCGGGCACCCAACGCAGCACCGCGGTGCCTATCCCCGCACCGAGCCTGCGCACGGGCCTGGTCGGCGGGGCCGCGCGCAGGGAGCTCACCGCGGGGTAGCCGCTGGCAGGTCAGCAACAGCGAGCGCGGTGGATTCGACGCTGGCCAGGTACAGCTTGCCGCCGTGCACGCGTGCCGCGGTCACCTCGTGGTAGCCGACGTTCCAGCCGCGCAGGTCGTGCACGATCGTGCCATCTTGATCGATCGCGAGTACCCACGCCATGTTCTTCGGTTTCGGCTGGAACCGGCCGGGGATCGCCCACACCGCGGAACGCAGCCACGGTGCGCGCGGCAACAGGAAATCCAGCACGGCATCGCGCGGACTGGCCATGCCGATCCAGATCAGGCCGTCTGGGCCGCCGGTGAGGTTGTCGGGGAATCCGGGGAGAGCCCCGGCAAGCGTTTGCGTCTGCCCAGCCTGTCCACCGGTCAGCTGGATGCGGGTGATCTGATACGCGCCGGTTTCCGCGACATCGAGCGTTGACTCATCAGGCGCCAGCAGCAAGCCGTTCGCGAAGTCCAGGCCGTCCGTGATGATGTCAACAACGCCGTCGCGATACCGCATCACCCGGCCTGTGCTCGAATGCTCGAGCAGGTCGCCCTTGTAGTGATCGAAGTCAAAGCGCCTCGACGACTGGCTGAAGTAGATCGTCCCGTCGGCGGCCACGGCAGGGCAACTGCAGAACACCAGGCGCTCGCCCGCGACCGTGTCGCACAGCACCTCGACGTTCGCGGTACCGGTCAGCGGCACGCGAAGCAGGCCGCGTTCTGAGTCGCAGACCACCAGCGCGTCGTCCCCATAGGGCTCCAGCCCCAGTGGCCTGCCCCCAGTGTCGGCGATGACCTCGGTATCGCCCCCAGGTGTGACCCGGACTATCCGTCCGTCGTAGAGACCTGTCAGCAGGTTTCCCGCACCGTCGACGGTGACGTGTTCGGGACCGAAGCCGGGCAGCGGGAGGAAGTGAAGCGAAGGCAGCGTGCGCGGATCGGCACGCCGTGGCACCGGTCCGGCCGGTGCGGGCGGACGCCACTTGACGCCGTGAAGGGAGGAACGTGCCATGCCCCGCAAGGTACCGTGCCCATGCGTCATGTCAAGAACAGCCGGATATGGCGAGATCCCCCGGGGCCGACGCGGTCAGCGTCAGCCCAGGGGACCCCTAAGTGCTTCAAACGGTCTAGTAGATCGACTTCATGGAGCTCTTCTTGGCGATCTTCCCATTCGAGCCGCCGATCTCCGTGAATACCTTCAGGTGGGAGGTGTACGGCAGGTAGTTCAAGGCGCAGGACTTGTGCCCGGGAGTCTGCTGGCTGACAGCGGCAGCGATCGCCTGGTGCGACTTGCGGTTGCTGTTGTAGCTGACGGCCTCCGCGAGAACCCAGGCCGAGCCGCCCTTCAGCGTGGCGCAGATCTGGATCTTCACAACGTTCTTCTTGTGGAACGTGGTGAACGTGTAGCTACCCGAGGCCTTGATCGTGGAGTTCGCGCTCGGCACGGTGAAGGTTCCGTGGCTGGGGTGATCCGCTTGCGCGTTCGCGGTCGCGGGCAGAGCGCAAATACCAAGCATGGCCGCAGCGGCGGCGACGGTCGAAAGACGGCGCAGCATATTAGTTCTTGATCCCTCCGTTGAATCAATGAGGGTCAAAGCGTAACAAGATCATGCTGTCTGTCGTAGCCGGCTTAAACGAAAATTAGTCGTTTGCCGTTCCAGATTGTTGGGTTCAGTAGATCTGCCTGGTACGACCCGTCTGGCGGACCTTGCCGTCCCGCCACCCGGATACCGCGTCGACGATGAGATGGCTTGTGTAACTGGTGATCATCGACCGGCATGAGGTGTGGTGGAAGCCGACGGTTACGGCGGCGATCGTCTGGTGGTGCCTGCCGCCGTCATAGGCGACTCCGGCGGCCGCGCCCCCGTACACAGCGCGAGTCATGTCTTGCACGCAGACCCTGATCCGTGTCATCGACCCCACGCGCTGATAGCTGCCCCATGCGCCGATGCCGTACACGCCAGGGATGCTGAAGGTGCGCGCGCCGCCGGTCGCCGCCGACGCGGGAAGCGCGCCCGCCGTCAGCAGAGCGCCCGCCGTCAGCAGAGCGCCGCTAGCCGTGACGGCGAAACAGATACGGCGCAACATTATGATCTCCCCTGGTCAGGCCATGTTCACTGTAGGTCAGCCAGCGGAAACTTAGGTAATGGACGGGTCTAGCGGACGAACAACCGCCAGAACGGGCCAGCGCGGCGTGTCGTTCCCGTGACCTGCGGGTACGAAAAAGGGCCGGTTCCTCGTGATGAGAAACCGGCCTCTGATCTGGGTCGGGGTGGGGAGATTTGAACTCCCGGCCTCTTCGTCCCGAACGAAGCGCGCTGCCAAGCTGCGCTACACCCCGCCGCCGCGACATCGGCTACCGAGCCGGACGGACCTCGTTAGTCTAGCGGAAGCACAGACCTGTTCGGACAACTTATCGGGGCACAAGCGTGAGCAACGCCGCCTCCGGCCGGCAGGAGAACCTGGCCGGTGCCCACGGCGAGGTGCCCAGTCCGGCCGATACGTGCAGCCATGCCCGCCCGTCCGACGGATGCCGGTGCAGTCCGCGCGCCCGCTCGCGGTCGATCCCGCAGTTTGTGACCAGTGTTCCCGCCACCGGCAGGCATAGCTGGCCGCCATGGGTATGGCCGGCGAATAGCAGGTCGTAGCCGTCGGCGGTGAACCGGTCGAGCACGCGCGGCTCCGGTGAGTGCATGACCCCGACGCGCAGCTGGGCGGATGGGTCGGCGGGACCGGCTACGAGGTCGTACCGGTCGAGTTTGACGTGCGAGTCATGCACGCCCGCCAGCGCGATGTCCAGGCCGCCGGCCCGCAGCCTGCCGCGCTGGTTGTTGAGGTCGATCCAGCCGGCCTGGGTCATGCCGTCGCGCAGCTTCTCCCACGGCAGGTCCGGCGCATGCCGGTCATGTTCGCCGGAACTCGTCCGCCACAGGTAGCGCGCCGGGTTCTTCGGCTTGGGCGAGTACAGGTCGTTCGACCCGAAGACGAACACGCCTGGCCGGTCAAGCAGCGGTCCGAGCGCGTCGAGGAAGGCCGGGACTGCCCGCGGGTGCGCGATGCAATCGCCGGTGTTCACCACGAGGTGCGGGTCGAGGTCGTCCAGCGCGCGGATCCAGGCGATCAGCCGGCTCCGCCGGGGCGTGAGATGCGCGTCGGAAACATGCAGCACGCGGACGGGCGCCGACCCCTCAGGAAGGACGGGAACGTCGTAACGGCGCAGCGCGAACCAGTTGCGCTCGATCAGCGCCGCATATCCGACGGCGGCCACGCCGGCCGCAGCCGTGAGCGGGATAACGGTTCTGGGACGCACCTACCCATGGTGCCACGCCGGCCCTGATGCATCAGCCAGCTGGTACCGCGGCCTTCTAGGATGATCGCGTGGCAGAACTCAAGGAACGGCTCCGCGCTGACCTCAACGACGCGATGCGGGCACGTGACCAGGTCCGCATGCGGACGCTGCGGATGGCTCTCACCTCGATCACGAATGAGGAGGTGGCCGGCGACACCGCACGCGAGCTCAGCGACGACGAAGTGCTGCGGGTCCTCACCCGCGAGGCGAAAAAGCGCAGGGAAGCGGCCGAGGCATTCGGCGCGGCCGGACGCACCGGCCAGGCCGCCGCCGAGCGTGCCGAAGGCGACGTGCTTGCCGGGTACCTGCCCGCCCAGCTCGGCGACGAGGAACTGACCGCACTGGTGACGGCGGCGGTCGCCCAGACCGGAGCCGCCGGACCCGCTGGCATCGGTCAGGTGATGAAGGTCGTGACCCCGCAGGTCGCCGGCCGGGCAGATGGTGCGCGGGTGGGCGCGGAGGTTCGCCGCCAGCTGGCTGCCAAGTAAACCCTGTCTCACCTAAACCCTGTCTCACCTAAACCCTGTGTCACCACATGCCATTGGGGAATAACGGTCGGTAATGACACCATCCGGGTGTCGTGACTCCGGGGGAATCCATGGCAGGCAAGTTCGTGCTCCAGCGTTCCGGCAACGGCAAGTACCACTTCAACTTGCAGGCAGCGAACGGCGAGATCGTCGCGACGAGCCAGATGTACGAGACCAAGGCGTCCGCCGAGAAGGGCATCGAGTCGGTGCGGGTGAACGCCCCCCGCGCGGCGCTCGATGACCGCTGCGAGCAGGCGGTGCCCAAGCCCAAGCCGCCCACGAGGCCGGCGGTCAAGCCCGTCGCCGAGGCCTGACGGCTCGGTCGCGCCAGTCGGCACCAACCCGAATAAACCAAGAACCGGGCGGCCAGTGGCCGCCCGGTTCTCAGTAGCTTAACGACGCTTGGCTAGCGGCGCTTGCGGCCGGCTCTCGCCGCGGTTTTGGCAACCCTGGCCGGTGCCCGGGCGGCCGGTGCGTTGGCCGCCCTGACGTTGCCAGCGGCGCCATGGCCGCCGCTTCGTACCGCGGCCTTGACCCGGGCGCCGCGGTGGTCATTGCCGGGGCCTCCGCCGCCGCCGTTGCCGGGGTTGCCTCCGCCGCCTCCGCCGCCGTTACCACCGCCGCCACCGTTACCACCGCCGCCGCCGGTACCGCCCCCACCGGAGCCTCCGCCACCGCCCTTGCCGCCCTTGCCGCCCTTGCCGCTGGGGGCCTTCTGCTGGACGGTCTGGCCGTTCCCCTGGCCATTGAACGGGCTGTCGGCGGGAACAGGGACGAAGTCCGTCACAGGGCCGAGGGTGGCGTGATCGAACGTCATGTGCCACACCGACCCTGGTGCGTTGGCGCCGAACATCTCGCCGGGGCAGTCCAGGCTGCCGTACTCCAGCCGGTAACACGCGTTGTCGCCGCCCATCACGTGCGCCGCCGCCTCCGGTGCCTGCGGGTAGAAGACCGAGACGTATCCGGTCAGCGAGGGCGTGTAGCCGGCGAACGCCGCGTAGGGGGTGCCGTTGCCCGAGATGACGTTGGACGTACCGGTCTTGCCCGCGGCCTGGCGGCCGGACAGTTCCAGGCCCGCCGCCGTGCCGGTGGTCAGCACGCCTTGCAGGATGTAGTTGACAGCGTCAGCGACCTGCGCCGAGACCACGCGGTGGCATCCGGCGGACGGCACCGACAGCGAGGTGCCATCGTCGGTGACGACCTTCTGGATCGCGACCGGCGCGCAGTACATGCCCCGGCCGGCCATCGCCGCGTAGGCACCAGCCATCGCCAGCGGCGAGGTGTATACCGATCCGAGAGTGAACGACGGGGTGTCGTCCGCGGGCGGCTGGCCGTTGTCGCCCTTGGTCAGCGGCGTGCCGTCCGCCCACGTCACGCCCAGGTCCTGTGCGGTATGCACGACGTTGCACAGGCCGACCTTGCGTTCCAGTTGCGCGTAGAACGTGTTGATGGACGCGGTCGTGCCGGTGTAGAGCGAGTACGTGCCTTTGTCACCAGGAGACGCGTTCACCACTTGCCAGGTACCGCTCTGGCCGTTGGTGTAGCCAGCCGGATTACCCGCGCAGTCGGTGAAGCCGGTGACCGTCTGAGAGTAGGGGACGGTAGCGGTGTAGCCGAACTGATAGTGCTGGTTCAGCGCGGTGATCAGCGTGAAGAGCTTGGACGAGGAACCGGTCTGCACGCCGGAACCACCGCCGTACTCGGTGCCCACGGCGTAGTCGAGCTCGGTCTGTCCCCGGCTGCTACCGTAAGGCCGGTCCTCGGCGAGAGCGCGGATGTCGCCGGTGCCTGGCTGCACGACGGCCTCGACGGCCGCGTTGTCGCCCGGGTTGTAGGAGCCGTTGTGGTAAGGCATCACGTAGTTGACCGCCTCGTTAGCGGCGTGCTGATCCTGCGGGCTAAGCGTGGTGTAGATCTTCAGGCCGCCGGTGGCGAGCAGCTTGGCCCGGGCGGCTACGGTCGCGCCGTAGCCGGGATCGCGCAGGAACGTTTCCTCGACGAACTGGCAGAAGAAGCCGGCCGTGCCCACCGACGCGGACTCGCAACCGCTCTGCGCCTGCGCCGGATGCAATCCGAGCGGCTGCTTCTCCGCCGCGGTGGCCTGCGCGGTCGTGATCCCGTTGTGGGTCTGCGCCATCCGTGCCAGCACGGTGTTGCGCCGCTCGAGCGAGATCGCCGGGAAGCTGACCGGGTCGTACTGGGTGGGGTTCTCCACGATGCCGGCCAGCGTCGCCGCCTGGGTGAGCGTCAGGTTGGCGGCTGTCGTGTCGAAGTAGGTCTCAGCGGCCGCCTCGATCCCGTACGCCTGGTGGCCGTAGTACGCGTCGTTCAGGTAACCGGCCAGGATCTCCTGCTTGGAGTACCGCTGCTCGACATCGACCGCCATCCGCAGTTCGTTCAGCTTGCGGCTCAGCGTCTCGGCGTCGGCATCCTGCTCGGCCTGGCCGTTGCCGGTCAGTCCCGCCTCCAGCAGCAGCACGTTCTTTACGTACTGCTGGGCGATCGTGGACCCGCCCTGCACGGGCTTGTGCTCTAGGTCGTTCATCGCGGCCCGGACCGTGCCCTTGAGGTCGATCGCACCGTGCTCCCAGTACCTGGAGTCCTCGATGCCGACGATCGCGTTGCTCATGTCCTTGCTGATCTGGTTGTACGTCACCGGCTGCCGGTCCCATCCGGTGTAGAGCACCGGAGTAGCGGCGTCGGAGCTGGTGTAGTACGGCATGTCGACGCTGTACACGTACGCGAGCAAGTTGCCCTTGCTGTCGAGGATCTGCGAGCGCTGCGGCAAGCCGGACGCCGACAGCTGAAGTGACGTGAACTTGTCCGCGGTATTCCTGACGAGCACGCCCGTGGCGGCGACGACTGGCACTACCATTGCTGCGACGAGCACGCCTGCGACCACCGAGAAGCCGATTACGCGGCCTGCGGTGCCTGTCTTGGAGAAAAAGTTCTTTGCGCGCTGCACCCGACTTAGGGTACGCCGCGTCAGCCAGTAACTAGAGCACGCGCGCTTGACCCACGCAAACATGGTCAGGTATAAAACAGGACTCATGTCGCTAAAGCCCCGAAACCCAGGCTCCGCTGTTACCGACCGTCACATCAGTAACAAGCAGCAAAAGGGCGCTCCCGGAGCGTGACTATTCACAGGCTTCCATATAGCCCATCGGGACTATTTGGGAAATGGCCATGCCGGGGTCTTGGCATCCTGACCAGGGTTCCGTAAGTTGCTGGATCACGAACAGATAACCGTGGCGGCACGGCCGCACGTACCCGCCCCGGCATCGCAACCCATCGAGACGACCGTCGTAAGGCTCGTCTGTCCGGCAATGCACGTAACGGATGAGCACCGTCTGACGATCAAGAGGAGTTGGGCACATGTGGATCAATGACTGGACCACACGCGCCGCTTGCAAGGGGACGGACCCGGACGAGCTGTTCGTCCAGGGTGCCGCGCAGAACCGCGCCAAGCTGATCTGCCGGGGATGCCCGGTGCGCACCGAGTGCCTTGCGGACGCGCTCGACAACGGCATCGAATTCGGTGTCTGGGGCGGAATGACCGAGCGGGAGCGCCGTGCGCTGCTCCGCCGTCGCCCCGAAGTGACCTCGTGGCGCGAGCTGCTTGAGCGCGCCCGGGAGGAGTACGAGCGTCAGTCGATCGACGAGCTCGTCGCCACCTGACAAGCCCGAGGGGTGCTAGAACCCCTCACACAGAAGTTTCCCGATCACGCGCAGTCCGCTGAGGTCATGGACGTCCTCGGGCTGCGCGGGGACTTCGGCGACGGGAACCGCGGGATGTGCCGACGTGAAGTGCTCGGCAAGCCTGCGCTCCCGCTTTCCGAGCTGCATCCGCTCCGCGTGCAGGCGCAGCGCAGCCGCGGCGATCGCCCGGCCGTCGCTCACACCGACGTTGCTCACACCGACGTTGCTCGCGCCGCCATCGGCCACGCGGGCTGAGGCGGTCGCTGACGGCTCCTGCTGGGAGTCGAGGGTTTCGGACGCGGCAAGGCTCCGTGCGGCGCTCAGCCGGGCAGCAGGCGACGTGTGGACGCGGTTGAGGATCAATCCGGCCAGCGGCATCCGTTCGGCGTCCAGCCGCTCCACGAAGTAAGACGCCTCGCGTAGCGCGTCCGGTTCCGGCGCGGCGATCACGAGGAACGCGGTGCCCGGCGCCTGCAGCAGCCGGTACGTCGACTCCGCCCGCTCGCGGAAGCCGCCGAACATCGTGTCAAGCGCGGACACGAACGTCTGTGCGTCCTTGAGCACCTGTGCGCCGAGGATCTTGGTCAGCGCGCTGGTCATCATCGAGAAACCCGCGTTGAGCACGCCCATGAACGACATGCCGACCTTGGCGGGGCCGGTCAGCACCCGGATCAGCCTGCCGTCGAGGAACCGGCCAAGGCGCTGCGGGGCGTCGAGGAAGTCCAGCGCGGACCGCGACGGCGGGGTATCCACCACGATCAGGTCCCACTCATCCGCGTGCCGCAGCTGGCCCAGCTTCTCCATCGCCATGTACTCCTGCGTGCCCGCGAAGCTGGATGACAGCGACTGGTAGAACGGGTTGGCCAGGATCTGCGCCGCCCGGTCGGGATCCGCGTGCGCCTCGACGATCTCGTCGAACGTGCGCTTCATGTCGAGCATCATCGCGTGCAACGACCCGCCGTTGGCCGTGTCGGCACCATCCACCTGGCGCGGCGTATTGTCGAGTGAGGTCAGGCCCATCGACTGAGCGAGCCTGCGCGCCGGGTCGACGGTGAGCACGCATGCCTGCCTGCCGCGTTCCGCGGCGCGCAGGCCGAGGGCGGCAGCCGTGGTCGTCTTGCCGACGCCGCCAGAGCCGCAGCACACGATGATCCTGGTCCGCCGGTCGTCGAGGATCCGGTCCAGTTCAAGACGCTGCGCGCTCACGCTGCCCCCTGCTTCCGCAAGGTGGCGGCCAGCTCATAGAGGGCAGCGAGGTCAATGCCGTCGGTGAGCATGGGCAGCTCGTACATCGGCCGTCCGGCCTTGAGCAACTCGGTGCGCGCGCGGTCCTGCAGCGCGACCTGAAGCGCATGCTCCTTGAGTTCTATGGCGAGATCGGCGGCGAGATGGTCATCGTCACCGACGCCGGACGCCTTCAGTCCCGCCGCGAGGGCGCCCACATCGAGCGATCCGCTCGCCGCGGCGGCCAGGGCGTCGGGGCCGAGCACGGCCGGCCTGGCCATGTTGACCACGATGCCGCCCGGCGCGATCGCCCCGCCGGTGAGTTCGCGCAGTTCGGTGAGGCCGTCGAGCGTTTCCTGCACCGGCATTTCCTCCAGTGTGGTGACGAAGTGCACCGCGGTCTGCGGTGACCTGATCACCTTGGCGACCGTATCCGCGTGCGTCCTGATCGGGCCGACCCTGGCCAGGTCGGAAACCTCGGTGCTGACGTTGAGGAAGCGGCCGATCCGTCCCGTCGGCGGTGCGTCCATGACCACCGCGTGGTAGACGTGCGGGCTCTCCTTGCCGCCGATCCGGCGCCGGGTTGCCTCGGTAGCCTTGCCGGTCACCAGCACGTCGGACAGCCCAGGGGCGATCGTGGTCGCGAAGTCGACCACGCCGAGCTTGGTCAGCGCGTTGCCGGCGCGGCGCATGTTGTAGAACATGGCCAGGTAGTCAAGCAGCGCCCCCTCCGGGTCCACCGCGAGGGCGTACACGTCGCCGCCCTGGCCGGCCCGGTTGTTCTCGCCGAGGCCGATGGCGACCTTGCGCTCGGCGTAGGGCAGCGGCGGGCAGTCAAAGAGCCTGGCGATGCCCTGCCGGCCCTCGACCTCAATCAGCAGCACCTTGCGTCCCGCGGTGGCAAGGGCCAGGGCCAGGGCGGCGGCGGTGGTGGTCTTGCCGGTGCCGCCCTTGCCAGTAACCACGTGCAGCCGCACGCCGTCCCAGTCAGTGTCTGCTGTACTCATACCAAAGTTGCTGCCTCACCGTTAGTTCTCTGTACTGGAGGCTATAACCGCGCGGAGACTACGCTGGGTTCCAGAGGGAAGAGAGAGGTGATCCCGGTGGGCGCGGTTGTTGCCATCGTTGTGATCCTTGTTGTGCTGGGGATAATCGCGGCCGCGCGGTCGCTCAAGGTTGTCCAGCAGTACGAAAAGGGTATTGTTTACCGTTTTGGCCGGGTTTCACCCGAGATCCGGGGTCCTGGCCTGACGATCATCCGGCCGATCGGTGACCGGCTGCAGAAGGTCAATATGCAGATCGTCGCCATGGCCGTGCCTGCCCAGGAGGGCATCACCAGGGACAACGTGAGCGTCCGGGTTGACGCGGTGGTCTACTTCCGCGTGGTGGACCCGATCAAGGCCACGGTGAATGTGCAGAACTACATGTTCGCCATCTCTCAGCAGGCACAGACCTCGCTGCGGTCGATCATCGGCCAGTCCGAGATGGACCAGCTGCTCGCCGAGCGCGAATCCGTGAACCGTGAGCTGCGCCGGATCATCGACGAGCCGACCGAGGGCCCGTGGGGTGTCCGGGTCGAGCGGGTTGAGATCAAGGACGTGTCGCTGCCAGAGGGCATGAAGCGGTCCATGTCCCGCCAGGCCGAGGCCGAGCGTGAGCGGCGCGCCAGGATCATCACCGCCGACGGCGAGTACCAGGCGTCCAAGCGCCTCGCCGCCGCCGCCAACGTGATGGCACGCGACCCCGCCGCCCTTCAGCTGCGCCTGCTGCAGACGGTCGTCGAGGTCGCCGCCGAGAAGAACAGCACGCTGGTCATGCCGGTGCCGGTGGAACTGCTGCGATTCTTCGACCAGATGGCTCCGGGCCAGACCCAGGCCCGGGCCGCCGACGCGCCGGAGGACCTCGGCGACGCCGAGGTGGCCGCGGCCGAGGCCGCGATCTCCAGCGTCAAGGTCCCCGAGCTCGACGAGGTGCCCATCCCGCCGATCGACGCGAACGCGCCCGCGCAGCAGATAGCCGCGGGCAACTCCGCGGTCAGCTCGCAGGAGCCCGAACCCGCTGACGTGCCGCGCGAGGCGTAGGGCGGGTCATGGCGGGGGACTACCCCCGCGGCCCCCGTTAAGCTTGGTGCATGCCGAAATGGGAGTACGCGACCGTGCCGCTGCTTGTGCACGCGACCAAGCAGATCCTGGACAACTGGGGTGAGGAGGGCTGGGAGCTCGTGCAGGTAGTCCCCGGGCCCAACCCGGAGCAACTCGTCGCTTACCTGAAGCGGGAACGTTCATGAGCACGCCGACCCGGCGCCTTGCCGAACTCGGGCTGACGCTGCCTCCCGTGCCGGTGCCGCAGGCCGCCTATGTACCCGCGGTGGTGTCCGGCGGATTCATCTACACGTCGGGTCAGTTGCCCACCGTGGACGGGAAGCTGCTTGCCACCGGCAAGGTGGGCGATGCCGTCTCTGCGGACGAGGGTGCCAGCCTGGCCAGGATCTGCGCGCTGAACGCGCTGGCCGCGGCGGCGTCAGTGGCCGGGCCCGACGGCCTTGACGGCATCGCGCGCATCGTCAAGGTCGTCGGCTTCGTGGCTAGCGCGCCCGGGTTCAACGCGCAGCCGCAGGTGGTGAACGGCGCCAGCGAGCTGCTGCTTGACGTATTCGGCGAGAGCGGCAAGCACGCGCGCAGCGCGGTTGGCATGGCCGAGCTTCCGCTAGACACGCCGGTCGAAGTGGAGCTCATCGCCGAACTCCGCGCCTGATGGACGACCGCAGGGTGGCGTTGCCGCGGGGGGTCGGCGTCCGGGCGGCGGAGGTGGCGGCAGGGCAGCGGGCGCTGGCGCAGCCACGCGACGCCGCCACCGTGGTCCTGGTGCGGCCCGGGCTTGCTGGGATTGAGGTGCTGATGCTGGCGCGGGCGCGGGCGATGGACTTCGCGCCAGGCGCGCACGTGTTCCCCGGCGGCTCGGTCGATCCCCAAGACGCGAGCGTGCCGTGGGAAGGACCGCCGCCGGCGGGCCTTGGCGTGCCGGACCTACGTGGGCGCGCCCTGGCCAGCGCGGCGATCAGGGAGACCTTCGAGGAGTCCGGTGTGCTGTTGTGCGGTACTCCCGACGCGGAGGACCGGCAGGCCCTGCTGACCGGTGAGATGTCACTCGGTGATGTGCTCACCCGGCGCGGACTGACGTTGCGCGCGAACCTGCTCACGCCGTGGGCGCGCTGGATCACGCCAGAAGCGGCGCCGCGCCGCTTTGATACCTGGTTCTTCGTCGCCGCCATGCCGGATGGGCAGGTCGCGGACGCGAGCGCGGAGTCGGACTCGATCGACTGGCTGCGGCCAAGGGAGGCGCTTGAGGATGCGCGGGCCGGGCGGCTCATCCTGCTTCCGCCCACCGCGGTGACACTGGCCGAGATCGCCAGTCATGGCGACGTGACCAGCGTCCTCGCGGCGCGCAGGGAGGTCACCCCGCTGATGCCGGTGGTCAATGTGGAGGGCGACGACACGTGGCTGACCATGCCGGCCGGTACGGAGTACCCGCTGTGACGGACGTGATCGACGGCTACCGGACGACCAGGGCGCTGTGCGTGCTGGCGCCCAATCCGTCGCCGATGACGCTGGATGGCACGAACACCTGGATCGTCGCTGAGCCCGGCTCGTCATCGGTGGCCGTGATCGATCCCGGGCCGCTGGACGAGGGTCACCTGAGGCGGGTGCTGAGCCTGGCCGGTGACCGGAAGGTGAGCACGATCCTGCTGACCCACGGGCACGGCGATCACTCGGCGGGCGCCGCACGGTTCGCGGAGCTCAGCGGCTGCCGCGCGGTACGAGCGGCGGATCCCGCATACCGGCTCGGCGATGAAGGGCTCGCGGACGGTGACGTGATCGACGTCGGCGGCTGCGAGCTGCGGGTGGTTGCCTCACCCGGTCATTCGGCGGATTCGGTGAGCATGCTGCTGGCCGCCGACGGCGTGCTGTTCACCGGGGACACGGTGCTCGGCCGTGGCACCACGGTCATCGGCGGCGATGGCAGCCTGGGCGACTACCTGCGCACCCTGGACCGGTTGCAGGCCATCGCGGACGTTCAGGTGCTGCTGCCCGGGCACGGGCCGGCGCTCGACGATCCGGCGGCCACGCTGTCGTACTACATCGCTCACCGCGCCGAACGCCTGGACCAGGTACGAGCCGCGGTGGCCGCGGGCGCGAAGACCCCGGCCGACATCGTCGCGATGATCTATACCGACGTGGATAAGTCGGTCTGGCCCGCCGCCGAATGGTCGGTCCGCGCCCAGCTCAACTACCTCGGCGTCGAACCGTAGCAGAGCCCGCTTGACGGGCCGCGCTAGCGCCGTGCTTACCTGGCGCGCTTGCGCAGGCGCTCGGCGTCCAGGATGAGCACAGAACGCGCGGATATCTGCAGCCAGCCCCTGGCCGCGAAGTCGGCGAGGGCCTTGTTCACGGTTTCCCGTGAGGCGCCGACCAGCTGTGCCAGCTCCTCCTGGGTGAGGTCGTGGTGGACGTGCAGGCCATCGTGCTCCTGCTCGCCGAACCGGTCCGCCAGATCCAGCAGGTTCTTCGCCACCCGGCCAGGCACGTCGGTGAACACCAGATCGGCGTTCAGGTCATTGGCCCGCCGCAGCCGCCTGGCCAGCGCTTGCAGCATGTGCATGGACACTTCGGGACGCTCATGCAGCCAGGGCAGCAGCGCCTCATGCGCGAGCGCGGCGAGCGTCGCGTCGGTAACCGCGCTCGCCGAGGAGGTCCTCGGCCGGGGGTCGAACAGCGACAGTTCGCCGAACATCTCGCCCGGCCCCACCACGCTGATCAGGTTCTCCCTGCCGTCGGCGGCGGCACGAGTCAGCTTCAGTTTGCCATCGAGAACGACGTACAGGCGGTCGCCGTCTTGCCCCTCAAGGAAAAGGTGCTCGCCGCGGTTCAGGTGAACATCCGTCATCTGCCGCCGGAGCACGCGCGCGTTGTCCTCATTGAGGCCCTCAAAAAGCGGTGCCCGCCTGAGCACCCGTTCGGCGTCCTCCACCGATCCTCCTGTCCGATCGTGCCGGCCACCTATAAGTGTGGATCATCCTCACTCGTTAGGTGTGCCTGGGATCACATTAAGCGCTTGCGGCGCGGTGCGGACACTACCTTGACTACTGCACGGAGTACTGTAACTACAGTGCGTAGTAAGGGGCTTACCCGCAGACTGCGCGGGCATGTCGATATCCGGGCCATTGTGGGCTGCGGTCTGCTGACACTACTACTCCTGCCGGGCGGAGTTACCCGCTGGCGCCTCGACGGAGACCCTCGGCCGCCCAGCGCCGCCGAGATTAATACCGCGGCGGGTCAGGTCAGTCGCCGTCAGGCCGCGCTCGGCACGGACCAGAAGAAGCTGTCGGCCGCCAACGCCCAGCTGACCACGCTGCAGACGCAGGCCGAGGTGCTGACCCAGCGTTATGACCAGGCGCTGGTCAACGAGCAGCAGGCACTGTCGGCCTACCAGATCACCCGGGGCAGGCTGACCAACGCCGAGCACGTGGCGCGGGCGAGCCGGCAGCGTGTCGGCAACCTGGCCGCCGAGGAGTTCGAGTCCGGGGTCGGCTTCAGCTCGGCGAGCGCCATGCTCGGCGATGTGCACGGGCCGCAGGCCTACCTCAACCAGGTGGGGCTCGGTCAGGTGCTGGCCCAGTACGGAACCGACACGCTGGCCGCCGATCAGGCAAGCGCGGCGGTCGCCAGGGTGTTCCGGGTGCAGGCGCATGACTTGCTGCTGGCGCAGCAGGCGGACCTGCGGGCGGCCAATGACCTGAAGCTGGCGGTTCAGGCGGCGATAGCGCGCCAGGCCGATTTCGTCCGGGCCGACAAGAGCGCCGCGAACACGGCTGCCGCGCAGCTCGCCGCGGCACAGGCACACGAGGCTTCGCTGCGGGCGGCCCGGCAGGCCGCGCTGGCCGCGCAGGCCTCGCAGCAGGCCACCGCCGCCGGCGGCCCGTCCAGCACGGTCCAGGCACCGAGCTGGGCGTGGAGTTCTGGCGCGTCTCAGACGCAGGGGGACATCGCCGCGAACTGGGCGCTCACCCAGCTCGGCAAGCCGTACCTGTGGGGCGGTACGGGTCCCGACGAATACGACTGCTCGGGCCTGACGATGCAGGCGTGGGCGCGCGCGGGGGTCTCGCTGCTGCACTACACCGGATACCAGTGGGAGGAGGGCCCGCGTGTCCCGCTCACCCAGCTCCAGCGGGGTGACCTGGTCTTCTACGCCACCAACACCGCTGATCCCGGCACCATCCACCACGTCGGCATCTACATCGGCAACGGCATGATGGTGGACGCACCCTACACCGGGGCCTTCGTCCGCATCGACCCGATCGGCTTCCCTGGCCTCATCGGGGCCGTCCGCCCCGCCGCCGCGTCCGGCTGAGGCCGCATCACTCGCCGGTCTGGCCGTCGATGCTCTCGCGGAGCAGGTCGGCGTGGCCGTTGTGCCGCGCGTATTCCTCGATCATGTGGCACAGGATCCAGCGCACGCTGGGCCGCCCGCCGTCAGGGAGGGCCCGTTCGGCCAGCGTGCCGAGGCCGCCGCCTGCCAGCACCTCGGCGACATCGGCACGGGACCGCTCCACCGTTCCTTGCCACAGCGCGAACAGCTGTTCCGGGGAGTCCTCGCCGGCGGTGCTGAACTCCCAGTCCGGGTAGGTCTTCCAGTCCACTTCTTCCCACGGCGGCGTGCTATCACGCCCGTGCAGCGACTGGTGGAACCAGATCTGCTCGACGAGGGCCATGTGCTTGAGCAGCCCGCCGAGGGTCATCGTCGAGGCCGCGGTGGTCGCCCGCAGCCCGGCCGTGTCCAGCCCGGAGCACTTCCAGGCCAGGGTGGCGCGCTGCCAGTCCAGGAAGCCGATGAGCGTTCCCGCCTCGTCGGCATCCAGCGGCGGCTCGGGACGCCCGTACTCGTCGATGGTGGTCATGGCCGTCCATTCTGCCGCACGCCAGGGCCAGCGGGCCACGCAGGCGGTCCGCGCGGCCAGCAACGGAGACGCGCTGATCTCGCCGTCGATAACGCTGCGGCCTGGGCCTGGGAAAGCCGCCTGGTGGACCGCTCCCTAGACCTGTCTGGACGGTCCCTCGGCCTGGAGCGGCTCGAGGTTGCTGAGCGCCATGCCGTAGGCCTGCGAGATGAGCTTGACCACGTTGTCGTGCGCGCCCAGCGGTGCCGCGCACTTGGCGCCGACCGCCGAAGCCGCTTCCTCAATGGCGGCGCTGTCGGCTTCGGGCCCGATCACGCACGGAGCGATGGCGATCCTGCTGACCCCCATGGCCTGGATCTGCGCGGCCTGCTCCTCGATGCTCGGCCGGCTGTCCAGCGAGGCGGGCAGGACCGGCAGCGCCAGCCGGGCCGCGAGCAGGACGGAGGTGACACTTCCCATCTCGACGGCTTCCTGGCCGCCCACGGTGGCCACGATGATCCCGTCGGCGGACGTGGTGATGCTGAACATGCGCACCCGGTCGGCGCGGGCCAGGCCGGCGTCGGCGAGCCGGATGTGCAGCGCCTCGGCGAGCAGGGCGTTGGTGTTGAACACCTCGGCGGTGCAGGCGTTCGCGCCGCTCGCGGTGATGGCGTCCTGCAGCGCGCGGACGACCGCCGGATGCGGGCCGGTGATCAGCGGGATCACGACCGCGGCCGGCGCGCCGGGCCGCTTGGCCGCGGCTTCCGCAAGGGCGCCGCGGATGTTGGAGACCTTCACCAGCTGAATGTCGAGCGCCGGGTTGTCGAGGCTGATGATGGTCGCGATCTCCCTGACGGGACCGGCCAGCGCTTCGTCGTTCGCGCTCGGCACCGCGAGGATGAGCGCGGGTGACCCCTCCGGGAGGGTAGCGGGCACCGCGCGCCGGTGCCGTCCTCCGGGCTGGATGAGCCGCGCTGTCGGCTGGCGCATCGGAAAACCGGAGCCGGACTGGCGCGCGGGCAGGCCGACCTCGGGCGCGCTGGCTTCGGTGGCGCCGTTGGCCGCGTGCTGGCCCGGCGATCCTCCCTCTGCCGGTCGCCTCCCGGGCAGGCCGGTGGAGGAGTCGCGAACGTCGGTCACAATTGCGAAGCGTAGTCCGCCGGTGGTCACTCATATACCAAAAACGGGCAAAATGCGGTACTTGTGGGCCGGCTCGCTGGAGCGGCCCGCGCGTGACCCGGCCTCGCCAAGTTAGTTACTGGCGGGTAGCATAGAAAGCGACGGGCAATGCGGGCGAATGGCGGGAACGGCGATGAGTCACTACAAGAGCAACCTCCGTGACATCGAATTCAACCTGTTCGAGGTGCTGCGGCGGCAGGACCTGCTGGACAGCGATGCCTACCCGGAGCTGGACAGCGAAACGGTCCGCGGCATCCTCGGTGAGATGGACCGGCTCGCGCAAGGTCCGCTAGCCGAGTCCTACGCCGACGCCGACCGCAACCCGCCGGTTTTCGACCCGGCCACGCACTCGGTTCGCATCCCCGACTCGCTGCGCAAGTCCTACCGGACGTTCATGGACGCGGAGTTCTACCGGCTCTCCCTCCCGCCGGAGCTTGGCGGCACCAACGCGCCGCGCTCACTCAACTGGGCGATGGCGGAACTGATCCTCGGCTCCAACCCCGCCGTGTGGATGTACGCGAGCGGCCACACGATGGCCCGCGTGCTGTGGGACCTCGGCACTGCCGAGCAGAAGGAGTTCGCCGAACTCGCGGTCGAGCGCGAGTGGGGCGCGACCATGGTGCTGACCGAGCCGGACGCCGGCTCCGATGTCGGCGCGGGCCGGACCCGTGCCGTCGCCAGCGAAGACGGCACCTGGCGCATCGAGGGCGTGAAGCGGTTCATCACCAGCGCCGAGCACGACCTGGCCGAGAACATCTTCCACCTGGTGCTCGCCCGCCCCGAAGGCGCGGGTCCCGGCACCAAGGGCCTGTCCATGTTCCTGGTGCCCAAGTTCCACGTCAATGCGGACGGCTCGCTCGGTAAGCGCAACGGCGTCTACATCACGAATGTCGAGCACAAGATGGGCCTGAAGGCGTCCACCACATGCGAGGTGACGTTCGGCGCGAACCCGGACGACCCGGCGATCGGGACGCTGGTCGGCGGCGTGCACGACGGCATCCGGCAGATGTTCAAGGTCATCGAGGACGCGCGGATGATGGTCGGCACGAAGGCCATCGCCACCTTGTCCACCGGCTACCTGAACGCGCTCGACTTTGCCAGGAACCGGGTGCAGGGCGCCGACCTGACCCGGATGACCGACAAGACCGCGCCGCGGGTGACGATCATCGCTCACCCGGACGTCCGCCGCATGCTCATGCTGCAGAAGGCCTACGTCGAGGGCATGCGCGCGCTCGCCCTGTACACCGCCTCGGTGCAGGACGACATCCAGCTTGGCGGCGGCGACGCTGGCCTGAATGACCTGCTGCTGCCCATCGTCAAGGGCGTCGGCTCCGAGCGCTCGTATGAGCTGCTCACCCTGTCCCTGCAGACGCTCGGCGGCTCCGGGTTCCTCCAGGACTACCCGATCGAACAGTACATCAGGGATGCCAAGATCGACAGCCTCTACGAGGGCACGACGGGCATCCAGAGCATGGACCTGTTCTTCAGGAAGATCATCAGGGACGGCGGCAAGGCACTAGGCACGCTGCTCAGCTCGATCAAGGACTTCGCCGCCCGCGACGACGGCGAACTCAAGCAGGAGCGCGCCGCGCTCGCCGAGGCGGCCGCCAACGTCGAGGCCATCGCCGGCGCGATGACCGGCTTCCTGATCGCCGCACAGGAAAAGCCGTCCGAGATCTACAAGACCGGCCTGAACACCGTCCGGTTCCTGCTGGCACTTGGCGACCTGACCATCGGCTGGCTGCTGCTGTGGCACGCCGAGGTGGCCCAGCAGGCGCTGGCAGGCGGTGGCGACACGGAATCTTCCGCGGACGGGGACTTCTACGCCGGCAAGATCGCCTCGGCGCGTTTCTTCACCGCGACCGTGCTTCCGCGCCTGGCCACCGACCGCAAGATCACCGAGGAAACCAGCAACGACCTGATGGACCTCCCGGAGACCGCGTTCTAACGAGGCGTACCCCTGCTGATTCTCTTTGACCGTTATGATGCCGGGATGTCGCGAGGGGCGCCCTGAGTTCCGAACGGTGCGAGACTTTAGCCCGTGACAGCTGCAGGCAGCATCGCACCGCTGGCCGTTGAGCTGAAAGACGTCAGGAAGCACTTCGGGCACGTTCAGGCGGTCAGGGACGTCGACGTGAGCATCGCCTCCGGGGAAATCGTGGCGATGCTCGGGCCTAATGGCGCCGGCAAGACGTCCGCCATCGACATCATCCTCGGCTTGTCCCGGCCGACGTCCGGGCACGTGTCTGTCTTCGGCATGCAGCCCCGGCGGGCGGTCGCGTGCGGCCTGGTCTCGGCGGTCATGCAGACGGGCGGGCTGCTTAAAGACCTGACCGTCAAGGAGACCGTGCAGTACACCGCCAGCCTGTTCGCGCAGAAGGAACCGGTGGGCGAGGTGCTGAACCGGGCAGGAATCACCCAGATCGCAGACCGCCGGGTAGGAAAATGCTCAGGCGGCGAACAGCAGCGGCTCAGGTTCGCCATGGCGCTGGTCTCCGATCCCGAACTGCTCGTCCTCGACGAGCCAACGACCGGGATGGACGTCGAGGGACGACGCGGTTTCTGGGCGTCGATCCGCAAGGACGCCGAGCAGGGCAGGACGGTGCTGTTCGCCACGCACTACCTGGAGGAGGCCGACGCCTACGCCGACCGGATCATCTTGCTGCGGCACGGGCAGAAGATCGCCGACGGTACAGCGTCCCAGATCAAGGCCATGGCGGCGGGCCGCACCGTGCGTGCCACCGTGCCCGGGGCCAGCGAGGCCGAGCTTAGCGCCATTCCCGGCGCGGACAGTGTGGAGATCCGCGGCGACACCGTCCTCATCCACTCTGGCGACAGTGACGCGGTGGCCAGGTACCTGCTGACGCGCACTCCGGCCAGGGACCTTGAAATCGCCGCTCGCGGCATCGAAGAAGCGTTCCTGGCACTGACTGGCGACGATGCCGAGCCAGGCGCTGATCCGGGCACTACCAGCGCGGGAGCCGCCGGATGAGCACCGCGTCAGTGCCGGACCTGAGCAACCGGCGGCCGCCGCCCCTCGGCGGCTTCAACCTGACCGCGCTGAACCTGGAGATCCACCGCCTGCGGCGGAACCCGCGCGCCGTCATCATCACGGTCATCGTCCCGGTCATCTTCTTCTTCGCCTTCGGGCTGAATAAGACTAACCCGACAGGCGACTACGGCCACGGGAACTACGCGGCGTGGGTCCTGGTCAGCCTCGCTCTTTACGGCGCCATATTCTCGACCACCTACACGGGCGCGGGAGTGTCGATCGAGCGCGCGCAGGGCTGGAGCAGGCAGCTGCGGCTGACGCCGCTATCGCCTGCCGCCTACATCGGCATGAAGGTGGTGACCGCGCTGGTTCTCGGGCTCGTCCCGATTACCGTCGTGAACGTGGTCGGCGGCATCTTGACCCACAAGGCCTCGATGCCCGTCTACCTGTGGATCGTCAGCGCCCTGTGCGTCTGGATCGGCTCGCTGCTTTTCGCCGCGTTCGGGCTGTTCATCGGTTTCCTGGTGCCCGCCGAT